>DASTTJ010000219.1:0-3525 GCA_035760205.1 Steroidobacteraceae bacterium
GTAGCGAAGACGGAACGACAGATACCGCGCGATGGAGAAGAGCACCGCGGGAACCAATGGCACGAGCAGCCACACTTCCCAGCCGATCGGCACGCGCCCGAAATTGCCGCCGGGCCCGCCCGTCGATCGCGACAGCCCCACGACAACCAGCAGCGCCGGCACCGCGAACCGCGTGAGGTGACCCGCCAGCTCGAAGAGCAGCGTCGACGGATGCAGGCGCAACTCAGATTGTGTCTGCGTCATCTGCGTCATCTGCGGCCTCTCCATCTGCGTCATCTGCGGCCTCAGACGGCATCACCGGCTCCAGATGGCAGGAGATGCTCGCGGATGCGAAGCGCCCGGCCATGCTCGAGACCATCGAGCTCGACTTTCGCATGGTCGGAGCCCGCGGTGTAGATCACGAGCGTGCCCAGCCCATAGCGGCGCTCGATCGGTCCCTGCGAGACGTCGATGTGCTGCACGCGCGATCGCGGCACGTTGATCACCACGCGCCAGTAGACGCCCCTGCGGATCTCGATGCCCTGGTCGTCAACGCGATAGGAGGTGTGTTTGTACGCGCGCACCGGCCAACGAACCGCGTGCCACAAGCCAAGCAGCACGAGCACCAGCCAGACTCCCAGCTGCATGGCGAACAGCCAGAACGGCGTGCGCTCGGACAGGATGCGGATGGCGAGGAACACGAGCGAGCCGAAGGCGATGGCGCCGATGAAGAGACTGCCGCCGATTTGCTGAAGAGGAATCACACGCGGGTCAAGGGGTTCAAAAAGACCCGTCAGTTCCAGGGGTTCCAAGGGTTCCAGTGGTTCCAAGGATCGGGTTCGTTAGCGTTCCAGTTCCGCCTTCAACACGCGCATCCGGGCACCGAGCGCGAGAAATTCCTCCCGCGGCAGCACACCGCGCGCCGTGGGGAACATGGCCCGTTCCTCTTCCTGAATGTGGTGCGTGATGCTTTCCTTCAGCACCTTGAACTTGGCGCCCCACTTTTCATCGTTGGTGGCCACGCCCCGCAGCTCCTTGATGATGACGTCCACGATGTGATGCTCCTCGAAACCCTCGAGGACGATGTCGCGCGCTTCGACGTGGGGCTTGAGCGCGGGATATAGAAGGCGCTCCTCGATCGCCTCATGCACGGTGAGCTCCGAGGTCAGCGTCTCGAGTAATTCCGCGCGACCCTTGGTGGCGCGCTCGGTACTCTTTTCACCCTCCTCGAGTAGTTTCTCGAAACGCCGATGATCGGTCTCGAGCAGCACGAGCGGGTCGTCTTCGTTCTTTGTCCAAGGCAGGCGATTGGCAATGGCCGCCACCACGGTGGCACCCGCTCCGCGCGCGATTGCCGCGGCAGATGCCAACCGTGATTTCGGCCGCGCCGGCTTCTTATTGCGGCTGGCCGCCGCACGCGCCGCGGTCTTCTGCTTCGCGGATTTGGTTGGCTTGCGTTTCGCCGCGCTCCGCTTGGCGGCTTTCGCTTTCTTCGCGGCGCGCCGCTGAGGTTTGCGGGTAGTGGTCTTACGCGCGCTCGACTTCGTGGTTCGCTTGCGCTTCGCCGCCTTCTTCGCCATCGTCCGCTCCTCGCATTGAACGTCCGCCGGGTCTAAAGACCCGGCTCCACGTACATCATGGATTGCAACGTGTATGTTAGCCGAGCGCCGACTTCGGATTGATAGCGTCGGGATCCTTCACCGCAAACGACTCCGGCTTCGGCCTGGCGCCGTGCCGCGCTGCCCACACGCGCGTGAACTCGGCGCCATAGAGCAGAATCTGGCACGAGTAATAGACCCATAGCAGCAGGATCATCATCGACCCCGCCGCACCGTAACTCGAGGCGATGGCGCTCTGGCCGAGATACAAGCCAATCACCTGCTGGCCAATGGTGAACAGCACCGCTGTCACCACCGCGCCCATCATCACGTCGCGCCACCGCAGCCGCACGTCGGGCAGGAAACGCAACAACAACGCGAACAGCCCCGTCGTCACCACGATGGAGACCAGCGTGTTGACGATGTTCCATAGCAGCGCGTTGGAGGGGGACAAGTTGAAGAGCCAGGCGTTGAGTGCGGCCAGGCCGGCGGTGACCGTGAGCGATACCAGCAGCAGAAAGCCGATCGCCACCACCAGGCCAAACGAACGCAGCCGATCCACCACGAAGGCGTAGAACTGCCCATCCGGATTCGCCTTCACCCGCCAGATGGTATTGAACGCCACCTGCAACTCGAGAAACGCGCCGGTCGCGGCCACGAGAAACGCCATCCCGCCGACGGTGGTGGCGACGAAGCCGGCACGACGATGGGCGGCGCCTTCGAGAAGGCTTTGCACGGCGAGCGCGCCTTCACGTCCGACCAGGTGATCGAGCTGACCGACGATCTCGCCGCGCACGGCCTCCGCGCCGAACACGAGTCCGGCGATCGCGGTCGCCACCAGCAGGATCGGCGCAATCGCGAACAGCGTGTAGTAGGAGAGTGACGCGCCCAGGCGCGTGCAGTCATCGTCCCACCAGGCACGCCCCGCGGACCCGAGCATTCGCAGGATCTCCGGCGTGCGCATCACTGCGAGTATGGCGAACGCGTCTCACCGCAGACTGTCCACTTGTGCACACCGGCGAAGCGGTTGCGCGCATTACAGTCAAGTAAATGGGCCACAGAAGGCACAGTTGGGCCACAGATGGCACAGACAGATGAATGAATCGTTCGGGAACTTGAAGGCTTTGGTAACGTTCGCCGGCGCGGTCCTGGTGATCGTCATGCTGTATTGGGCGCAGGCGGTGTTCGTGCCCATCGCGCTGGCGGCGCTGCTGTCGTTCGTGTTGTCGCCGCCGGTCAACTGGCTAGAACGGTGGCTGGGCCGTGTCCCGGCCGTGCTCGTCGTGGTCACGCTGGTGTTCGTCGTGCTCGGTCTCGCCGGCTGGGGCCTGGCGCGGCAGATGAACAACCTGGCTAACGACTTGCCCGGCTATCGCGCCAACATCCGGGCGAAGATTGCCGACGTGCGCGGCGCCGGAAAGGGCGGCACCGTCGAGAAGCTACAAGAGACGATCGACGAGATCAAGACGGACCTCGAGAAGACCGGTGCGGTGCAGGGGAGAGCTCCACAGGAGGTGATTGTCGCCCCCACCTCCGCGTCCGGCATCCCGGGGTTTACGTGGCTGGGTCCGCTGATGGGCCCGCTGGGAACCGCGGGTCTCGTGGTGGCGCTCGTGATCTTCATACTGCTCGAACGCCGCGACCTGCGCGATCGGCTGATCGGGTTGATGGGGGACGGCCGGCTGACGGTCACGACCAAGGCGTTCGATGAAGCGGGCTGCCGCGTCAGCCGCCAGTTGTTGATGCAATCACTCGTCAACGCGGTGTATGGCACCATCGCCGGACTCGGTCTGTACTATCTCGGGGTGCCGTACGCATTGGTGTGGGGCGCGCTCGGCGCGGCACTCCGCTTCATCCCCTACCTCGGTCCGGTGCTCGGCGCCGGTGCGCCCATCCTCGTCAGCCTCGCCGCTCTTCCGGGTTGGATCGATCCGTTGTGGGTCGTGGC
>DASTTJ010000220.1:0-4677 GCA_035760205.1 Steroidobacteraceae bacterium
TACCGATGAGTTACCAGATCGGCGGTTACACCGTCTACCTGCCGCGCAGCCGGGTGGTGGAAACGGATATGACGGTGGAGCAGGCCATGCGCATCGTGCTGACGGGCGGCGTGCGCGGCAGATAAATGGGGACACTCCCCATTTCCTAGCAAAAGGGGTCGCACCTCAACGTGCGTAGACGGTGTTCAGCCGTGAACGCAACAGCGGCGCGTAGCCGCGACCCTCGATCGCCGCGCGCAGGTCGCCGGTCCACAGGTGGTCGGAGTTCTCGACGATCAGCCGTCCTGGCAGACGCTCATCGCCGGCCTGCGCGAGAAATGGCAACAGCGCCAGATCCTCGGCCCCCTCGATGTCCACCTTCATCACATCCGGGCGCTCGATGCCGCAGTCATCGAACACCCGCAGCAGCGGCTGGCATCGGATCGTCATCGACGCATCGGACCCGCTCGCGGAAAACCGTGCGGGCCCCTCGGCGATGCTGCCGCCACCCAGGTTTCCGCCGTCGATCCGCAGCTCCCGCGCCTCATCGTTAGCCGAAACCCCCAGTTGCAGGACGTCGATGCGCGGCCAATCGGCTCGGCCCACACGCGTGGCGTCAATATTGAACAGCAATCGGCCGTACGCCGTTGGATGCGGCTCGAGTGCGATGATCCGGCCACGCGCGCCCAGCAGCAGCGCTGCCGTCAGCGTGTAGAGGCCAATATTCGCACCGACGTCGACGAAGACCCCGTCAGCCGGCAGCGACTTCGCGATCGAATCGAGCTCCGCCGGATCGAAGCGCCACGGCGTGAAGACGAACTTGCGCTCGCAGGTGTTCTCGCGCAGGTAACTGCGAAGGCGGACCTTGCCGACCGTGACATCCACAGGGGATTTCGCACGCATGAGATAGAGACTTCGCGCCGCCTGCGCGAGCTGCTTTCCGAAGAAATTGCGCGGCGAGCGTTGCGCGAGTTCGATGAGTCGCCGGTAGCCGGCGCGAGGCGCGAAACTCCCAAAGGGCGCTGGCCGGTCGTCGTGCGCATTCACGCGCCCGTGCCGAAGCGCTGCTCCATGACCACCTGTGCCGCCAGGCCGTGGCGCGTGCGCCGGACATTGCGTGCGGCATTGTCGCGGCGGATCTTGAGGTTCGCGGCCATGATCTCGCTTTCACGATAGGGGCGCGGATGATCGAGGTGCAAGCAGATGAGTGAGTAGCGAGCCTGGATACCGTGCATCCCGCAGCGTTCGAGGCGCTCGCCGAATTCGCGGTCGAGACCGCCGTAGCCGAGCCGTTCATCGAAACCGTTCACGGCCAGCACTTCCTCCCGCCAGGTCGAGGAGTTGTGGCCATTCCAGGTCGGGCGCGTGGTGGTCAGCGAGTTCATGAGTCCATGCCACGGCGGCGCTGACAGCAGCATCTTGCGAAGATTGAGACCGGATTCACCGTGGGTGGTCAGCCAGCGTGCGTCGAACACGCTGCCGCCGAGTACGTCCGCGGGAGTTATCGTCCGCGACGCGCGATCACCAAGCCGTACGCAACCGCCCGACACGAAATAGCCCGGCCGAGCAAGGCTCAAGTGTCCGGCCACGAAATCAGGATGCGGTATGCAGTCGCCGTCCGTGAAGATCAGATATTCAGCGGACGTTTCAAGGATGGCGCGATTGAGAATCCGGCATTTGCGAAAGCCGATGTCTTCCTGCCATACGTGGCGGATGTCGAGCCCCCAATGATTGCGGGCCCGCTCGATACACGCGCGCGTCTCCTCGCCCGAGCCATCATCGGCGATGACGACTTCGAAGCGGCCCCAGGTCTGACGCGCGTACCCGGCGAGCACGCGCTCGAGGTCCAGCGGGCGGTTGTACGTGGTGAAGACCACACCTACGGTTGGCGTGGCACGGGTTTCACGCAAGGCGGCGTTTGCGGCGTTCATGCGCCAGATTTGGCCAGCCCAATCTTTCAGGCATGCGACGGTTTGGTGTCGAAACTGCGTCAGCGCGGAATTAAATGGGAATTAAATGGGGACATCCCTCATTTCGCTGTAACAATTTCCCGGCACCCGCCACGTCGCCACCAAGCGCGAAATTGTTACAAGAAAATGAGGGATGTCCCCATTTAGCCGCCGGCCTTCTTCACGTCGCTGTAGCCGAGCTTCTTGAGTTCTTCGACGAGACGGTCGCGATGATCACCCTGGATTTCGATGACGCCGTTCTTGACGGTGCCGCCGGTGCCACACTTCTTCTTGAGCTGACTGCAGATCTCTTCGAGCGCAGGCCCGGGGAGAGGAATGCCATGAATGGCGCTTACGCCCTTGCCGCCGCGATGCGCGGTTTCCTTCCAGATCCGGATGGCGGGTGGTTTGCCTGGCGCGCCGGGCTTCACGCCTTGCCTCCCGCCACCTGTGACGCCAGCGCCTCGAGAATTTCCCAACGCTCCATGCGCGCCGTGATGAGCGCGGCGATCTCGCTGGATCTTTCTCGGTCGATGCGCATCTGCTCGGCGCCGACGCGGTGATAGTCGGGCTCGCAGATCTTCTGGGTGAGCGCGAGCTGTTCACTCTCCAGCGTCTCGATGTCGCCCGGAAGGAGTTCGAGCTCGCGCTGTTCCTTGAAGCTGAGCTTGCGCCTGGCCGGTGCGGGCGCCGCCGCCACCGCAATTACGCGCGTGTTGTTCGAAGCGTGGGGAAGTGAGCGCTGCCGCAGCCAGTCGCTGTAGCCGCCCACGTACTCGCCCCAACGCCCGTTGCCTTCCGAGGCGATGGTCTGTGTGACTACGTTGTCGAGAAATGCACGGTCATGGCTGACCAGCAGCAGCGTGCCGGTGTAGTCGACCAGCATGGTTTCGAGCAGCTCGAGTGAGTCGATGTCGAGATCGTTGGTCGGCTCGTCGAGCACCAGCATGTTGGCGGGCCGCGCGAACAGGCGGGCCAACAGCAGCCGGTTGCGCTCGCCGCCCGACAGCATGCGGATCGGCGCATTGGAGCGCCGGCTGTCGAACAGGAAATCCTGCAGGTAGCTCGAGATGTGTTTACGGTTCTCGCCGATCTGCACCCAGTCAGAACCGGGGCTCACGGTCTCGGCCAGCGTGCGCTCCGGATCGAGCTGGTCGCGCAGCTGGTCGAAGTAGGCCACCTGCAGGTTGGTGCCGCGCCGCACCCGGCCGGTGTCCGGCTCGAGCGTGCCGACGATCAGCTTGATCATGGTGGTCTTGCCGGCGCCATTGGGGCCTAACAAGCCGACGCGGTCGCCGCGCATCACGCGCAGGCTGACGTCGTCGAGAATCGCCCGGCCGCCGTACCTCTTGCCGACATTCTCGAGTTCAGCCACCAGCTTGCCCGAGCGCTCGCCGGTGTCCACGGAGATCTTGATCTGGCCGATTCGTTCGCGCCGCGCCGCGCGTTCTTCGCGCAGATGTTCGAGCCGCTTTACACGGCCTTCGTTGCGCGTGCGCCGCGCCTCGACCCCCTTGCGGATCCACACCTCTTCCTGCGCCCAGAACTTCTCGAAGCGCCGATGCGCGAGGTCTTCGGCGATGTTGATCTCCGCCTTTCGCTCCTCGTACACGGAGTAGTTGCCCGGGAAGGTGCGCAGGATGCCGCGATCGAGTTCCGCGATGGAGTTTGCCACCCGGTCGAGGAAGCGGCGGTCGTGGGTGATGACGATGCAGGTGATGTTACGTTGCAGCAGCTCTTCGAGCGTCTCGATGCCATCGACGTCGAGGTGATTGGTCGGCTCGTCGAGCAGCATGAGGTCGGGGGTCATCGCAAACGCCAGCGCCAGGGCGGCGCGTTTGCGTTCGCCGCCGGAGACCGAGGCGGGAAACGAATCGGGATTCACCGAAAAGCGCTGCAGGAATTCGTTGAGCCGCGCTTCGCGGGCCCACAGCGCGCGGTCATCATGCATGCTGGCGAAATCACCGCGCAGCACCAGCGATTCGCGCAACGTTTCCGCGGGCGGCAGCACCGGCTCCTGCTCCACGCTGGCGATGCTCAAGCCCGGCCGCCGCTGCACTTCGCCAGCGTCGAGCGGAATCTTTCCGGTCAGCGCACTCAGCAAGGACGATTTGCCAGTGCCGTTTCGTCCAATCAACCCGACGCGATCACCTGCCTGGATGGCGATCGAAGCACGGTCGAGCAAGGGAGTGAGACCGAACGCGAGTTCCGCGTCCTTGAGGGCAATCAGTGTCACGGTCAAAGAGGATTGGCGAGTTCGAGCCAGATCCACTCGGTGGCGTCTTTGACGCCCGCGCCGCGACCACCCGCTGCCGGGTAGTTGTTGTCGTTCACGATGATGACGTGTTTGCGGTCGAGCACCTGGATGGATTCGGTAGTCAGATACGGAAACCGGAATGAGGCGCCCGGATTCGTCAGCGCCAGGCCGCGCGCATTCCCGATGACCAGCAGGTCGATGACCAGCTTCTTTTGCAACGGCTTGCCGGGCAACGCGCGATCCAGGTCGATGGAATACACGCGTTTGGCGCGCGCCGCGTCACCCTGCAGGTCGTCGCGCTCGATCACCACGAAGCGGTTGCCCTCGATGAGCGACATGTCCGCGACCGAGGTGGTATCGGTATCCAGCTCATATATAAGAGTGGCCCCGGTCCATTTGCCGGCCGCTGTGTCGTAGCGTTGCAGGCGAAGCGACCTCGGAGCATCCCCGGTCACCGTGCCTTCGAGGATGGAGACCAGCGTCTTGTTGTCG
>DASTTJ010000221.1:0-15444 GCA_035760205.1 Steroidobacteraceae bacterium
GTAACCGGCAACGAGGGGACCGAGGGCACAGTCGCCGACCTGGGCGTGGGCGATTTCACCGTCGCCATCCCGCAACCCTCGCTGACCATTCTCAAGACTTCGACGGTGCTGTCGGATCCGGTGAACAACACCACCAATCCCAAGCGCATCCCACAGTCCGTGGTTCGATATGACGTCACCGTGACCAACAGTGGACCTGGCACCGTTGACGCCGGCACCCTGGTGATTACCGATCTCATACCGAGTGATGCCGCGATGTACGTCGCCACCACGTCGGGCAATCCCGTGGCGTTCATCAACGGTGTGACGGCCAGCGGGCTTACGTTTACCTACGCCAGCCATGTCAGCTATTCATCGACGGGCGTGAGCGGGCCCTGGACTTACGCGCCTGCGCCCGACGCGAACGGTTTCGACCCGCAGGTTCGGGCCGTGCGAATCTCGCCGGCGGGCGTCATGAGTGCGGCCGGAAGCGGCAATCCTTCGTTCACCATCCAGTTTCGGGTCCGAATCAACTGATTGCTTAAGGTTTGGCCTATCCGTTGCACCGGATCGAAGCGATTTCGGGAAAAGTGCACTCATCCTGGGATGTCATTTTTCAGACGGCCCGTCAGAAGCCCGATTGGAGCGCCTGAAAGGTTTTTTCGGCCGGGGACGAGTTGGCACGCAGATTGCTTTATCTAGATCGTCTGCGGAATGTTCTCCTCCCCCCTCGTGAGACTTTTTGCTGGACAGAACGCGTACAGGAACGGAAGGGCCTGTACGCGTTTTTTTTTGGGGTCAGACCCCGTTTCCAGACGCGTCGGCACAGATCCGCTCCCGTTGTAATGTTTGCTGACAGGCTCGAGCACATACCGGGCAATAAAGTGGCGCCATGCGTGCCGCACTCGTTTGCATCCTCGGCCTTTTCGCCAGCGTCGCCGGCGCCACCCGCTACGGCGATGTGCAACGCGCCGTGAGCGATGACGTCATGTTGCAGAATGCCGGCCTCAGTCCTGCCGATGCGCAGATCCGCAAGCAGTGTTCGGCCGCGCTCCTGCAGACCGACGATCCTCCCGAGTTCTTCGATTGCGTCTACGTGCAGACGGAGAAGGATCTCAATCTTTTCAGTCTCGAAGACGGCTACCTCATGTCCGAGCTGCAGCTCAAGCTGCACAACATGGATGGCGTGGCGCTGCAGCACATGGGGCGCTACTCGCAGGTGCAGATCTTCAGCGGCGATCACGTGACCGCTCTCTACATTCACGGCAAGTCGTGGATCGACCCGGCCCAGACCGCGGACGTGTACCAATGGCTCATCGCGCACGGCGTGCAGAAGCGGCAGCCGCGCAAGTGGATCGGGCCCTGACCATCTGCTTCGCGACGTCTAGCTACCTACTTGAGGTGCAGGCGGTAGAAGACCACATATTCGCCCTGACCCGGGTCCGCCTCGAGGCACCAGCCTTTTTCGCTCCGGCTGCGATACAGGTTTTCCGCAATCCATCCCAGCAACGGCGTACGCCGGAGCTCGGGCGTGAGAAGGCGCGCGCGTAAATCGCTGTTCCTCGGAAAGGGCAGGGGCGTCAAGGCGGGATCGAGATCGAGAATCAGGGACGTCTCGAGATTGCCGGGTGCGCGCTTCCTGGCGCGAGCGGAGAGCTCGAGGTTGGAGGTGTGTGGAATCTCGAGCGGCGCCGCCGTCTTGCTGGTGCGCGGGTTCGCGCCGTCACCCGCCATTGCCAGAGGTGGCGTCACCGACACGCCGGAAGCCAGCAGGCCCAGCACGAATCCGGACATCCGAACTTTGCGGATCATCGAACGACCTCGCCGCGTTTTTCCGTGGCGATCAGGTTAGGAGCGTGCTCATCCGCCTAGCAATAGGTGAAGGCTGCCAGGCAGTCCTTTCGAGAAAAAAATCATGACTATTGTCTGATTCGCACGCTGGGGCTGCCATATTCGGCCCGAAAGGCACCGCTGCCTTGACAGCAAAATGTGAGCCGGTCGCATGCCTTTCGTTACACTGCAGTGCAATGACGATCGATGAACGAATCAATGCATTGCTGGCGCCCATCGCCGACTGGCTGGGCAAAGTGGTCTTCTTCTCGATTCCCGTGGGTGAGGCGCAACTTCCGCTGATCGTCGCCTGGCTCATCATGGGTGGCGTCGTCTGCACGATCGCTTTTCGCTTCGTGAATCTGCGCGGTTTCCGGCACTCCGCGCGCGTCATTCGCGGCGACTACTCCGACCGCCAGTATCCCGGTGAAGCCACTCCGTTCCAGGCGCTGAGCACGGCGGTGTCCGGTACCGTCGGGCTTGGCAGCATCGGCGGCGTCGCCGTGGCCGTCACATTGGGCGGGCCGGGCGCAGCGTTGTGGATGATGGTCGCTGGATTCCTCGGCATGAGTCTCAAGTTCGCCGAGGTGACGCTGGCTGTGAAGTACCGCCGCGTGCGCGCGGATGGAACCGTCACCGGTGGCGCGATGTACTACGTGCCCGAGGCGCTCGGGCGGGTCGGCATGCCGCGGCTCGGCAAGCTTCTCGCAGGCTTCTTCTGCGTGGCCGCCATCGGCGGCTCGGTCACCATCTTCCAGGTGAGCCAGGCCTATTCCCAGGTTCGCGAGGTCACCGGTTTCGATCAGGCATTCCTGTTCGGCGTCATGGTCGCGGTGTGGATTGGCATCGTTCTGTTCGGCGGCGTGCGCCGCATCGTGTACTGGACCGACAAACTGTCGCCAATCATGTGCGTGGTGTACATCGTGGCCTGCCTGGTCGTGCTCGGCGCGAACTACGCGAACATCCTGCCGGCATTGGGCACCATCGTGCGCGAGGCGTTCGTCCCCGACGCGGTCGCCGGCGGCATCGTCGGCGCGCTGATCCAGGGTTTCCGCCGCGCGGCATTCGCCAACGAAGCCGGCGTCGGTTCCGCGCCCATGGCCCACGCCACCGTGCGCACCCAAGAGCCCATGTCGCAGGGTTTCGCGGCTCTCATGGAGCCATTCCTCGACACCATCATCATCTGTCTGCTCACGGCGCTCGTGATCGTGGTCAGCGGCGTCAACGACACCAGCACCAATGTCGGCATCGCACTGACCTCCGACGCTTTCGCCACCGTCGTGCCCTGGTTCCCCGCGGTGCTCGCGGTGGTGGCGGTGCTGTTCGCCCTCTCTACCGTGCTCGCCTGGGGTTACTACGGCGAGCAGGCGTGGATGTGGCTGTTCTCGGAAAGGAAGGCCAGCCGCGTCGCATTCCGCCTGTTCCTTTGCAGCATGTTGTCCATTGCCGCCACGTTTCCACTCGATCAAGTTGTCAACATCGTCGATGCCTGCAGTTTCTGCATGGCCGTCCCCAACATCCTCGCTATCTATCTACTGATGCCGGAGTTGCGCGCGGACCTCGCCGGCTACTGGCAGCGTGTGGTGCTGAAGGGCGCCCCGGAGCACAAAAATGTCGCGTAAGTCGTACCTCTGGTTGCTGACGATCGTGTACGCGGTGTGGTGGGTGATCATGGCCATCAATCCGAATCATTTCGCCGACTGGGCGCTGGAGAACGTGCTGGTGGTGCTGGCCGCGGCATTGCTGGTGTCCACCTACAAGTCCTTCCCGCTGTCGCGCGTGTCGTACACCTGCATTTTCCTGTTCATGATGCTGCATGCGTTGGGGGCGCATTACACCTACTCGGAGGTGCCGTACAAGGAATGGCTGCCGTTCCTTGCCGGCGGTCGCAATCACTTCGACCGCCTGGTTCATTTTCTCTACGGCTTGCTGTTGGCGTACCCGATCCGCGAGATGTTCCTGCGAATCGGCAACGTACGCGGCTTCTGGGGTTACTTCCTGCCGCTCGACCTCACCATGTCAACCTCGATGCTTTACGAGCTCATCGAGTGGGCCGCCGCGGAAGTGGTCGGTGGCGAACTCGGCGCTGCCTATCTGGGTACACAAGGCGACATCTGGGACGCGCACAAGGACATGGCGCTGGCCTCTCTCGGTGCGTTGATCGCCATGACCGTCACGGTCCTGATCAACCGCCACATGCAGCGCGACTTCGCGCGCGAGTGGGCCGAGAGCATTCGCGTCAAGCGCAAAAAGCCGCTCGGCGAAGAAGCGCTGTAATGGGGACATTCCTGATTTGCTAGCAAAAGGGGACGCGGCTCAATCGTTCCCCCAGGCCCGACGTCAGTAAAAGTGTTGATTTGCACCAGATGGCGAAGTCGCTCGAACGGTCGAGCAACTGTACGGTGTGCCGTATGCCACGCACTGCTCGGGCAATCACTGCTGATAGCTGCTACCACATCCTGAATCGCGGTAACCAACGCGCTCAGGTTTTTCACGAGCGCGCGGACTATGAGCAGTTCCTCGTGCTTATCGCGCGCGCGCAGGCCCGGCTTACGGTGCCGATTCTCGCGGCATGTTTGATGCCCAACCACGTCCACTTCGTGATGCGGCCCAACGCCGCGGGTGATCTCGCCAGCTGGATGCACTGGGCATTCACCACGCACGTGCGGTGGTATCATGCCAAATACGCAACCACCGGACGAGTATGGCAGGGAAGGTTCAAAGCCTTTGTCGTGCAGGAAGACCACCATCTTCTGACGCTCATGCGCTACGTTGAGCGGAATGCCCTGCGCGCCAGGCTCGTCGAGCGCGCGGAAGACTGGGAGTGGGGGAGTCTCGCGTGGCGCAGGTCGCGGCACACGCCAGTCGCGCTTGCGGAATCGCCGGTTCACTTGCCTTCGTACTGGAGACAATTCACAAATGACCCGCAGACGGCCGTCGAACTCGCAGAGATCCGCGCGTGCGTCAATCGTCAACGGCCATTCGGTGCCCCGGACTGGGTAGCGCGGCAAGTTGGCGCGCTGGGGCTCGAGTCTTCAGTAACGCCCGTGGGGCGGCCGCCGCGATCGAGGCGCGTCCCCTTTTGCTAGCAAATCAGGAATGTCCCCATTTCCATTTCCATCTCACTTCATCGCGGTGAGACGAGCCTGCGACAGCGCGTACACGCTGCTCGGCTGGATCATTCCCTTCTTCGGCTTTTCCACCTTGGTGTAGTAGTCGCGCGCGGACTCGTGGTCGCCATAGGCCTCCGCGACCAGGCCGAATCCGTACCACGCGGAGTCGTCGGGGCTCTCGATTCCGGTCTGCTCCATGCCTTTCAACAGAAGATCGCGCGCTTCTCGCGGCCTGCCAGTGGCGGCGTACACACACGCCAGCGTGTGTGCGATGGCGGTGCTCTTGCCCTGCGTCTCGTCGTACGCCAGGCGCGCCGCTTCCACCGCACGTTCTTCGACGGGCTGCGTCAGCAGCGCGGTCCATGCGTACTGGTTGTAGTCGGATGCCGTCGCGCGGCCGCTGTCGATCAGTGGCTGCATGATGCCGGGAATCTCGCCGAACGATCCGCGCGCCTCGGCACGCCGCACGAGCATCTCGCGCGCCAGCGAATCATCGGGCAGTCGCGCCAGCCGTTCGCGCGAGGCGCCATCCACGGCATCCCACTGCGCGAGCTGAATCGACGCCCATTGCTGGTAGCGGAACGCCTGTGCCGAGTTCGGCACCGCCTTCAGCAGTCGCGTCGCCACCTCGTGGAGGTCGGTCCAGCGCTCGGCATCCAGGTAGGCCCGGGCCAGCGCAATGTCCAGGCTCAGTCTGTCGGTAGCCGCGGTCGCCGTCGCGCGAGCCGCAACCAGCAGCGGCAATGCGCGTTCGCCCACGCCACTGTCGGCTAACAACATTGCCGCGGCAGCGCGCGCCGCCTGAAGATCCGAATCCACGCCCACGGTCCAGGCGCGCGCAAAGCTCGGCCCCGCCAGCGGATCGTCGGTGTTGGGAGGCCGCTGTTCCATGCGCGCCCAGTCGAGCCAGCGCCGAGCACCGGCGAAGTCACCGGCGTCGACGCGTTCCAGCGCCTTGGTGCCCACCGGCGCCAGCATCGCGCCCACCGCCAGAATGCGATACGCGCCGTCGAGGTTCACCACGTAGAAAGTCTGCGCCTCACCCGTCATCCGAAGCATCACGCGGAATCCTCCCGCGTCATCACCTTCGACATTCACGCGCAGATTGCTGAACAGAAGGTCCGAGGTGACCTCCATCGGCTGATCCTGTCTCTTGAGCCCCGCCACGATGGCGCGCCGCGCAGATACGAAGTCGGAGCTCTCCACGAGGAACTCGCTGCCGGGCGCCAGCAGTTTGCGCAGCCCGTCTTCACGCTTGTCGCTCGCCAGAAGTTCCACGAACCAGCGCAGCACCACCCCGCGCGGATCCGTGGGTTCAAACGCCTGACCGTCACTGCGCTGAGTCTTTCGCAGTGTGACGATGCGCTGCGTGATGGCGGCCGTGGTGGTCTGCCCACGGGTGCTGGCTTCGAGAAGAGCGGCCGCGCTCGAGTATTCCCGCAGACGCACCAGCAGATTGCCGGCGCTCGCGAGGGCCTCGCGCCTGTCTGACTCATCGCTCGGAAGGTCGCGCGCAAACTCGAGCGCCTTCTCGCTGCCGCTCTCGGCGCCGATGGAAGCGAGCGTCATGGCGCGCTGCGTGGCGCCCGGCGGTTGCTGACGCAGCACTTCGCGCAGTTCGGCATGACGACGCGCATAGAGCAGCGCGTACGACAAGTTGTTGATGTACCGGTCATCCTCCACGTCGTCCTTGCTCAGGAGTTCGCGGCGCTGCCGGTAGGTGTTGATCGCCTCGTCGAGGTTCGCGCCTGGCGAATAACGAACGCCGCTGGCGTCGTGCTCGAGCAGCACAGCGAGATCTGCAGCAATGTCGGTGTTCCCGGGTTCGAGCGCACGCGCCTTTTGATAAGCCGCGAGCGCGCCGGTGCGATCGAAGCCCTCGCCAAAGCGGCGTCCCACGGCGTCATGCTGCAGCATCCAGCCGAGCGTCTTCCAGGCCAGCGCGGATTTGGGCTCCAGCCTGGTGGCCGCGAGCGCTTCGCGTTTCGCGCGCGCCCCGAGCCCCGCTTCGAGCAGCGCCGTTGCCGCGCGCAAACGGTGGACGGCCTTGCGCGGATGGGCCGCGATCAACCCGTCGTTCGCCTGCAGCGCGCCCTTGAAATTTCCCTCGTTGCGCAACGCGACACCGATCTGGTCAAACGAAACGAGCTGTGTCTCGGCGTCCTTGAGTTCCCGCAGCGCCGCGAGCAGCGCGTGGGTTTCCGTGGGCGTGTAACGGCGCTTCACTGTGTCGAAGCGCCAGGTGGCTTGCACGGTGCCGTCCGTGCCGATCTTGAATTCTGACCGGAGCTGAGCCGGCCCAAGCGACAGCACGCTGTCCGCCGGTAGTTTGCGCGCCTGAAAGCCCGCTGGCGGCCGGATGCGATAACGCCACTCCGTCGTGAAGGGCTCGAACACGACATCGGTGGTACGCGCTGGCGCCTTCTTCCCATCTTCCTTGAGGCGCTCATTGAAATACGACGGCAGACGCGAGGTGATGTTGGATACCTTCACACCCACGGCCGATGAATGCAGGTCCGTAAACCCCACCGGCGCGTCCTTCATTTCCAGGGTCATGGAATAGGGCTTCGAGAAGTCGGTGCTCGAGCTGTGTTCGTAGTTCACCAGTGACTTGGCGCGATATGCGCTGCGTGCGTAGCTGGTCAGGTCCTCGAGCCGCGCCTTATTGTCTGCGCCCGCGTACCAGCTGCGGAACGTGCCCTCGATGGTGCCGTGCGTCTCGGTGGTTTCGACCACGCGCGCCGGGCCGTATTCAGCGAGGTAGAAGTCGCGCGTCTCCACCTGCGCGTTGTCTATGGAACGCATGGCGGGTGTGCGCGTCAGGGCTTTCTCGCCCTCGCGGATCACCAGCGCCAGCCGGTCCGCGTTCGCCGCCGGCAGCGTGCCGACGCGCGTGTATTCTGCCGTCGCGTCTATCCACAGGTCTTCGGCGCCGGGCACATACACGATGGCGTGATCGAACATTCCGAGGCCCGGAAGTTCGGGCGAGATGTCCTGGTCGTCACCCGACGAGAGCAACGCGAGATACGCATCGATTCCGGACGCGCGCAGCGCTGCGACCAACAACGTGGACTTGTCCTTGCAGTCGCCGAATCGGCGGCGAAGCGTCTCCGCGGGGAATTCCGGAATCAGCCGCGCGTCGGCGAACTCCACACCGGTGTAACGCACCTCGCGGTGCAGGCGTTCCACCACCTTCGATATGTACTCGCGCGTGGGGCTTCTGCCGAGCGGCGCCTTGAGCCCGGCGATCAGAGGTTTGGCGTCGTCATTGCGGATGCGCGACTCGGTCATGTCGCGATAGGTCGCCGCCACGGCTTCCCACGACGTGGCCGAGCTGAACTCCACCGCGGGCCACGACGGCGCATCCGACGGCAGATTCGAATCCATCTCGCCCATTTCATCGAGGGCGCTTTGTTCCAGTGTCCAGATGTGGCGCCCATTGGCGCGAACTTCTTTCACCACCGCGTTCGGCAACAATTGCGTGCCGCGCCTCATCGGCAGCGACTCCGGCGCGTCGATGGTCACGCGCGTGCGCAGCACCGGCATCGGCCTGCCGACAAACTCGCGATAGACCGAGCCCGCTGCAAAGAACGGCTTTTCGTCGCGTACCGTGATCTCTTCTTCGACCACCGCGCCGATCGCGATCGCAGGCAGCGGACCTTCCAAAGTGCGTGAGTCGTCGTAAACCTGCTGGTCCTTGCTGCGGCTCGCCGCGTCCGTCAGCAGCCTCTGGTCGATCAGATGCTCCTGCCCGTCGAGCGTGATGACGCGTGCGCGAATCGTGGGCCGGCTCTGATGCCACGGCTGCCAATGGGCTGTGCTCGCGGCCCAGCGTTCCACGCCGTCGGGCGAGTCGATGCGATAGATCAGGCGTGAGATGCTGGTGAGGCGATGCTGCTCGTCGAGCACATAGGTGCGTTCGTCGAGCAGTACTACGACCGCGGTGGCCCGCTCCCGCTTGACGGCGGTGGCAGCCTGCAGGAGCTCGCGCGCGGGGACGGCGAAAGCGGGGGCGTCCCAGGCCTCGGCAGCGCCGGCGGGCAGGGAAAGTGCGGCGAAGAGCGCCGCCACAAACAGGCGGAACGGGGTGCACATACGACCAAAATGATAGCTGCGCGCGCCCCCGGCCAAAGCGCGATTCGATCACGGCTTGTTGTAGTCTCGCGCGGCATGACCACACCGAATCCCCATGGCCTGACCCAACTTCGCGATGCCCTGCGGCAATTTGCTGCCGAGCGCGAGTGGGATCAGTACCACAGCCCCAAGAACCTGGCCTCGGCGCTGGCCGTCGAGGCGGCCGAATTGCTGGAGCGCTTCCAGTGGCTGACCGAAGACCAGTCGCGGGCGTTGCCTCCGGCCGAGTTGCAGAAAGTGCGGGAGGAAATGGCCGATGTGTTGAATTACCTCGTGCGCCTGGCCGACAAGCTGGACGTGAACCTGCTCGAAGCCGCCCGCGAGAAGATGAAGCTCAACGAGCAGAAATACCCGGTGGACAAGGCGCGGGGCAGCGCGAAGAAGTACTCGGAACTCTAGGCTGGCCCGGCGGCGTGCAGTTCAGAGCAATGGAGCGAGGCGCCCAATCAGTCGCGGCGCCTCGCTCCACGCCCATCTCCCTGACATCTGTCAGTTTTTGTTGTTGTAGGCCCATCCTGGGCCGCTTTCGCTCAGCACCCGTTCTCGTGCTGATTCCGTAGGCTCGGCGCCTTTCGCCGAACCATAAAGGGTGGGTGTCCAACCCGCATCCGGACCCAGGTCCGGATCGAACCGTGTGTTGTGGGCCGCCAGCAGGTCGATGGGCGGGCAGGCGTCTTTCTGCCGCCAGCAATTGCCCACGGCCGCGATGCGCGTGCCCTTCTTGCCATCGATGACTTCCATGGGCCCGAAGCTGGCGCTCATGTCGAAGTAGTTGTTCTCGGCGTAGATCTGCGATTCGGTGCCCGCGCCCCAGCTGGAGCGATAGTTAGTGTTGCGGTCGGCGCGGTAGACGTTGTTGTACACGTGCACGCGGCCGTAGCGGACGCGCGGCGTGCGCTGGCCGGTGCCGTCGAACAGATTGTGATGCAGCGTCACGCGCAGGCGTTCACGGTCCTCTGTCGCGCTATCGGAATTACCGATGAGCATTGTCTTGTCGTGCGCGGTGAATTGGTTCCACGACACAGTGACGAGGTCCGATTGGTTGGTGATATCGAGCTGACCGTCGTGCACCTGGTGGCGGTGCCCGAAATAGACCGGTTGTGTGTCATCGCGCGTCCTCAAATCCGCGAAGCGGTTGTGATCGATCCAAACATGCGTGGCGTGGGCGAGGGAGATCGAGTCGTACGCGGCGTTCCAGTTGCCGGTAATTCCGTCGGTAGGCGACCACGCGGGGAAACAATCCATCGTGTCCTGAAAGCTCAGGTTGCGCACGATCACGTTCATGGGCTGGCTGCCCGCGCTGCCACGAATATCGAGCCACGCGCCGATCAGCGTGGCGTCGCCGCCCACTCCGTAAATGGTGGTGTTGGGTGGAATGCGAATGCGCACTCGCGCTTCCTGCGCGGCTGCAGATGCCTTGCGCGCTTCTTCCTGACCGCCGAACGGGTCATTGCGGCCATTGGGGCCTTCGGGTTCGTACATCGCCATGAATGCGTGGATGGAATATATCTCGCCCGTGGCCGGATCCGGGCGCGCGTAGTCCTGGCAGGTGAGCACCTTGCCGGCATCGTCCACGTTCACGTCGATGACGCCCTTGATGTGAATGAGCTTGGGCGCGGGGTCGGGATAAGCGAGCGCTGCGACGAGCTCCTTGCGATTGGTGACCGTGACGGTGCGAGCGGCGGAAGCCGCGGCGCCACCCGTGGTGCCCATCGAAAGCATAGCCGTGGGGACCGCGCCCCAGCCGTCGTTGGCGCCAATAATCTCGCGCGCGGGGTCGTTCGCGGGGGCAGCCGCCCTGGCGGTTCCCAGCAGGAAACCGATGGACAGCAAATAGGCAAGCGCCCGCGTCAGACAGGGTAGAAGCATCGATTTCCCTCGTGAAAATCGCTAGAAACTTGCGGGCCCGTGGATCGACCGCAAAAATGACACCGGTAACATCGTGCGGTGGAATGGGGTTTGAAGCAAGGGTTTGTCCAGTTTCATCTCACGCTTGGGAAAATGGTCACAGAATCCGCCTCGATGACGCGCCGCATCTTTAACTAAACGCGACTAAACGGGGTCTGAGCCCATTAGCTAGTTCAACGGACACGGTGATCGTCAGGGCCGGTTCCCTCGAGTACAAACGCGCGCACGTCGCGCGCCTTGTCGGCGCTGCCGTTCTTGCCGTACAGCGTCGGCGTCCAACCGGCGTCGGGCACGAGATCCGGATTGAACGCCGCATTCCAGGCGCCCACGAAATCCGTGAGCACGCATGCGCCACTCGCCGCCCACAGGCAGTTGTTTACGTCGGAGATGCGCGTGCCGTTGAAGCGGTCGATCACATCCGCCGCGCCGAATGGCGCCGCGATCTCGAGAAAATTGTTCTCGGCGAAGATCGCCGATTCCACGCCGACGCCCCAGCTGTAGCCGTAGCTGGCGCCCGGGGACACTTCGAAGTAATTGTTGTAGACGTGCACCTGGCCGAAGCGCACGCGGGGCACGCGCTGCCCCACATCGCCAAACCAGTTGTGGTGGAGGGTGACGCGCAGCTTGTTGCGATCCGCGGTGGCGCCATCGGAGCTGCCGATCAGCATGGTCTTGTCGTGATGCAGGAACTGGTTCCACGACACCGTCACGTAGTCGGATTCATTGGTGATATCGACATGGCCGTCGTGCACCTGGTAGAGCCGGCCCAACAGCACCGGCAGCGTTTCGTCCGCCGTGTTCACGTCCGCGAACCGGTTGTGGTCTATCCACACGTGGGTGGCATTGCGCACCGAGATCGAGTCGTATGCCGCATTCCAGTTGCCCAGCGCACCGTCGGTCGGCGACCACTGCGGAAAGCAATCCGCAGCGTCTTCGAAATGCATATTGCGGATGATGACGTTCATCGGCTGGTTGCCACTGCTCGAGGCCGGGCGGATGTCGAACCACGCGCCGCGCACGGTGGGCTTCACGCCGATGCCGAAGAGAGTGGTGTTGGCCGGGATTCGGATGCGGACCCGCGCCTGTTGCGCCGCGGCCGATGCCACGCGCGCACGCTCCTGCGGACCTGTGGGATTCACGCGGCCCCAGGGCCCCGCCGGGTCGTAGGCGTTGAGGAACGCCGCCGGCGAATACATCTCGCCGGTGGTCGGATCCGCGCGGTAATAATTCTCGCAGGCGAGAGACGTGCCGGAGTCATCGACATTCGCGTCGATTTCGCCCTTGATGAAAATCACCTTCGGAGTCGCATCCGGGTACGCCAGCGCCGCCACGAGTTGCGCTCGATTGGTGACGACCACCCGGCGCTCCACTGCCGCGTTCGAACCACCCGTGGTGCCATTCGGCAGTGCAGCCGTCGACACTGACGCCCAACCATCGAAGGTGCCGATTGGATACCAGCCCGCGCCGAGCTGGCGTTCCTCGGACTCGGTTAGACCGAGTACAGGGGTGGAAAGATCGTCCGCCCACGAGGCGGTGGAAAAAACGAGAAGGACCGCGGTAAGCGTGCGGCACGTGTGCATGCGAAACATATGATTTCCCCCAATTGACGAGCCAGAACCTCGAGCACCAGCGCGTTCTGCGACGCGTATGACACCGGTAGACACTTTGCGCCAATTCCAGACATCGAATCAAGAGGAAATGACTTGTCCGGGACAAGACCCCGGTCATCCTGTATTCGTGCCTGCAAACGTGCACAATCGCGCCCATGGCAACTAACTACGTACTGGTCGACTTCGAAAACGTTCAGCCCGACAGCCTCGCGGCTTTGGCCAACGGGCCGTTTCGCGTCAAGGTGTTCGTCGGGGCCACCCAGGCGAAGGGGCGCATCTCCTTCGAGCTGTCGCATTCCATGCAGGCGCTGGGCGCGAGCGCGGAATACGTGAAGATTGCGCGCACCGGCAAAAACGCTGTCGACATGCACATCGCCTACTACATCGGCCGCCTGCTCGAGAAGGAGCCGGGCGCGATGATCCACATCATTTCGAAGGACGCCGACTTCGATCCGCTCATCGAATACCTGCGCGCCAAGGGCAGCGCCTGCAAACGCGTGAAGACCATCGGCGAAGTGCCGAAACATGCCGCCGCGCGCCCCGCCGCGCCCGCGGTCAAAGCCGCGGCGAAGCCAACACCCCATGTGCCCAGCCCGCGCCGGCCACACGCGGAAAAGCTCGCGCCCATCATCAAACATCTGCACTCGCTCAGCGGCAAGCCGGCCACTTCGAAAAAGCTGACGCAAACCATCGCCAGCTACTTCAAACAACACGGCGGCACGCTGCCCGACAAGACCGTGGCACTGATCATCGACGAGCTCATCCGCCTCAAGTATGTGAGCCAGGAAGGCACGAAGGTCAGCTACCATTTGAGTTGAATGGTTAGGGTCGAGGGAGGATCAATGACGATGACCAAACTACTGGCCATGGCCCTGCTCGTGGGTCTTCCGGCGATGACGCACGCCCAGAGCGGCTGGTACGCCGGAGTCGACGTGGGCTCCGCCCGGTCCGACGTGGAAATCGACGAATACTTTCTCATCGGCGCCACGACCGATCGGGGCAGCGGCAGCACCACGGGCTTTCGATTACACGGCGGTTACCGGATGGGCCGTTTTTTTGCGCTCGACCTCGCGTACGTGGATTTCGGCCAATTCGAAAATCACTTCGATCCCGATGACTGTCCCAACGGCGCCCCGGGGCCGTGTCCGTTCGATGCGCGAACGTCCATCAATGGATTCGTTGGCAGTGCGGTGGGCATTCTTCCGATTGGCGATCACTGGTTCCTGAATGCGCGCATGGGCTTCGCTCGTATCAAGGTCGACACGCGCGAAATCGGCGGCGCCAGCGGCGCCGGCGGCAACAGCAACGTCGCTAACGATGGCTTTCACTACAGTATCGGTGGTGGCTATCGCTTCAACGATCACTGGGAAGTGGTGCTGGACTACAGTGGGTACGACCAGTTCGACCTTGGTGTCACATTCGGCGGCGCCTTCGGCGTCTACAATCTTGGCGAGACCACCATGACCTCGCTCGGCGTCAACTACCGCTGGTAATGCGGCATCGCGGAATGAATCTGTCAGATATTTCCGCAATCTCGCTGAGTGGGGAGGCGGGAGCCGCGCACGGACGATAAACTCCCGCTGCACTAACTATGACAGCGAGGAAGCCCCGTGCGATTCAATTTCAAGTCGATCCTTCTTTGCGCGGCCTTCATTGCGCCGGCGGCGCATGCGCAATGGACCGGCAAGGCGGAGCTCGGCGTGCTGCTGGCCAGCGGCAACACCGAATCCAAATCCGCCAACACCAAGTTCGACATGAAGCACGAAACCGAACGATGGATAAACACCTTCTTCGTGGGCGCGCTGTATGGCGATAACGCGGAGTTCAGCACCGCGGAGCGCTACGAAGCGAAGTACCAGGCGGACTACAAGATCACCGATCGGCTGTCTTGGTTTGGCGCCCTGCGCGGGGAGAAGGATCGCTTCAGCGGCTTTGTCTACCAGGCCACGATTTCGACCGGCGCCGCTTACAAGTTCATCGACGACCCCGACACCAAACTGAACTTCTCGCTCGGCGCCGGTTATCGGCAGTTGCAGGAAGAAATATTGATCAAGACCGATGCCGGCGAGGTCATCGACCGGATCGAAGGTGAGGAGGATAGCGATCCGGTGGTCACGATGGGGTCGGATTACGAACACAAGTTCACCGAAAGCACCAAGATCACCAACAAGTTCCTGGCGGAATCCGGATCTGCAAACACCGCGCTCCAGAACGATCTGGCGCTACAGGTGAGCATGACGGAGGCGCTGGCGCTGGCGGTCGGCTACGGCATTCGCTACAACACCGATCCGCCGCCGCTCTCCGAGTCCACCGACACGCTGGTCACCGTCAACCTGGTCTACAACATCAAGTGAAGATGACGCGCACATTGTTAGTGGGTTCGACAGCAGCGCTGTTCGCGCTCATCGGCGCGCCTGCGATGGCGCAAACAGGCATGGGCAGCAGCGCCAGCATCAGCGTTGCGACCGGCCCGCACGCGGGCAAGTACGCCTTCGCGCCGCGAGAGGCCTGTGTCATTGCGGCGTTCACCGACCAGCCACTCGGGCTGTCAGTGGTGATGTCGTCCGAGAATTCCTCGTTGTCGCTCGACATGCCCAGCCTCGATGAGAAACACGCGAACGAAATTCAGATCGTGCTGGTGGTGGCGGACAAGAGGGCCGGCGCAACCATGAAGGGTACGGCGAGTACCACCTACGAAATCGACACACGACCCGATACGGCATTGAAGCCTTACCAGAAGGCTGAGCGCGCCAACAAAGGCATCACGGGCAAGGCGAAGACCACACTCATGACCCAGGGCAGCAACGTGCTGCTGAGCTTCAGCGGCGAGACCGCCACCGGGGTGAAGATCGAGGGGGAGGTTACCTGCC
>DASTTJ010000222.1:0-5051 GCA_035760205.1 Steroidobacteraceae bacterium
GTCTTGAGATCGCCGATGACCATGAAACGCCAGGGCGTAGTCCAAGGCAGCGTGGATTCGGGTGTTACCGCACCGCCATTGCTGGCCTCCAGCGGCCCCGGGAAGTCGATGAAATATTCGGTACTGCGGCGCGCCGCCAGCAACCGCGACCCACAATAGTTCCGGCGCAATCCGGTCTCGCTGACCAGCAACCATGTGTCGCCACTGCGGAACAGCGCGGGAAACACCCATGCACCACCCTGCAGCGAAGGCTGACCTGCGGGAATGTCGCGCTCGTAGTACTCCTCATAGGATGGATTCGTTTCGTTCCAGCCCGAACGTGCCGGCGCGATGGGTTGCAGCCAGCCGCGCGTGCCCGGCAGGAAATTGAACGAGGACGTTTCGCGGCTGATCTTGTGAAGGGTCGCCGACGTTTCCGGGAATACGTACCGATAGGCAAAGCCGTCATTCGACACCTGGAACTCGAGGTCCATGCGCGCGCCGGCGGTGGTTTGCACCTCGAGCACACGGCGGTTTGCGCGATACAGGTTGTGCCGGCGCTTGGAGGTCAGCAACTCGTACCGGGCTTCGACTTTCTCGAGCTTCGCCGCGCGCTTCTCGAAGTTCGCCGTGACGCCGATGTTGCTGGTGAAGTCGGCATCCTCACGCATCACTCCCAGGCGCGACTGGCGCAGGATTTCCTTGCCACCCACGCTCACGGTGTAGGTGGCGCGCGCCTCGGCGAGCGAGACCGCCACGACAATGCGTCCGTCCGGGCTCGCAATCGAATGCGACGGCGTCACGGAGGTGGCGGACGCCGTGTTGCCCCAGGCGATCATCAGCACGATGAATGACAGACGGAAACACGTCATGCGTTACTCCCAGATGTACCGTAAGCCTAGCAGCGCAGGTGTACCCTGACGCGCCATGTTTTCCTGGTTTCGAAAACCCGATCGTCCACCGCGACCTGCCGCCGAAAATCCCGGCCGTGGCCACTACGTGCGCGTCGATTTCAAGAGCGGGCAGAAGGCCTGGCAGGAAGAAGACGACCTGGCGATTTCGCTGACCGCCGCGCTCAATACCCTCGGCCACAAGGCAACGGTGAAGGGCGATTGGGTGGAACTCGAGGGCGGTTTTTCCCTGTTGCCGCAGGTGGTCAGCGTCGAGCCGATGGACAGCGCCGGCGTCAAGACCAGCACCACCATCCAGACCTCGCACTCGACCCTTGCGCCCGGAGGTGTCTTCGAGTTTCAGCACTCCACAGGCAGCGGCCTCCGCGATTCATTCGACAAGGGCTTCAAGAGCTGGGCGGAATACGATCTGCCGGTGTTCCACGATGCACAGCGCCTGAAGGCGCAGTCCTGCCTGTTCATGACAGCGAAGCCGGATCGGCGCGTCGTGCTGGGTCCGCCGGTACGGATGGCGCAGAAAACCGATCCGCTGCCGGGCGATCACGATTTCTGTCCGTGCTGCCTGTTCACCAGCAGTATCGGCGCGTTCGAAGGTCTGGTGAATGACGAGGCTTTCTTTGGCATCCGGCTCTTCGTCTCGCGCGATACCGAAGGGCACATCGAAGCCGATTGCCGCGTGAACGGCGTCGACCGTCCCGAAGGCGCCGCGGCACTGGCTCGTTACGCGCAATCGTGGCCGGATCGGGGTTTCGAATATCGAAAGCAGTACGTCTGCATCCAGACGCGCGAGCCGGCAAAGTAGTTAGCCAGCTGCCAGGTCGGCCAGCACGCCACGGTGACCGGGGGAAGAACACCGTGACGGCGGGCCAGAGGGAATCCATTCCCTCTCCTCTCCACTAAACGAGTCTGGCGGCTCCCGCCTCGAGCAGCGCATGCGCAGCGTCGGCGAAAGTGCGGCCGAGGTCGCGATCCATCGCAACCACGGCCGACTGTTGAAACTGTGTGCCCATGACGATGAGATCGGCGCCACTCAACGTGTCGGTAAACCACGGAGGCGCGGCCCAGGGCATCGGCCACTTGACGTGAAGTCCATTTCCACAAATCTCGTCGACGAAGCGCGCGGTATGGCCACCGGCGATGATGATTCCGGGTTCGCCACCCGGCCGCGGGATCAGGTCCGCGATCTCGGCGACGATGGTCATGCGCTCGGTGAACTCGAGAATGACGGCCGCGAGGAAGGCCGACTTCGGCGGCAGCGGCTGTGGATTCAATGCCACCTGGGATTGCGGGTCGCCGCCAATCACACCCCAAATCTCCGGATGTTTCTCCGCGATGACACGCCAGAGATATCCACTGGTACCTGCACCGATAACCGATCGCTCCAGGGCCTTGCGGATGTAGGGGTCCAGGGGGCCCGGAGGAACCTCCGGGCCGTCAGGATTGGGATAACCCGTCGTCAACTGGCTAACTAACGCCGTCAACGCCCGGGCAGAAAGATGCTTCGGCGGCGGCCGGGGACCCGGCTGACCCGGAGCATCGGGCTGAGGATCGGGGTTTGGCAGTGGCGCCGGTCCGATGCTGCGATGCGCAGTGACATTCATTGTTGACCTCCTTGCGTCGTTTTCTTGCTTGCTTTCGGGGCGGAGACTCGCTCCGCGGCGTCCCTGACGCGATGGACGGACGCTGATCCGGCGCTGACTTGTCTATGATCCACGCTGTGGACAGACGTGAAATCCGGTTCGATGGATGGAAAGTGGACTTCGATTCGGGAGAAATCTCGAGGGACGGCAACACCCATCGCCTTCAGGACCAGCCCCTGCAGATTCTCGATGAGCTGGTGAAGCACGCCGGCGAGGTCGTCTCGCGCGAACATCTCATTGCCCGCTTGTGGCCCACCGGCGTCGTGGAATTCGACACCGGCCTCAATAGCGCCATGCGCAAGCTGCGAATCGCCCTTGGCGACGACGCCGAGACACCCCGGTACATCGCCACCTTGCCGCGCAAAGGCTACCGGTTCATCGCCCGCATCGATGATGACCCCCTTCCTGCGCCCACGGCCGGTATCCCGACGCTGCCTACCGAGTACGTCCCGACCCAGTTCGAAACCGGCGCGGTCATCGGGCGCCGGGCATCGGACCGCCGCGCGCCTTTCAAGCGCCTGGTTCTGGGATTCGGCAGCATCTTTGTCGCGCTCATCCTGGCGATGGTCGTCTGGCGCATGCCTGGCAAGTTGTTTCAGGTCGATGCCCCGACCGAGGGACTGCCCACCATCGTGGTGCTTCCACTGGTCGACATGAGCCTGGATCAGAGCGAACAGTCGCTTTGCGACGGCCTCACTGAAGAACTGTCGAACTGGCTGGCGCACATTCCGACGTTGCGGGTCGTCGCCCGGACTTCAGCGTTCGCATTCAAGGGACAGAACATCGACGTGCGCAAGATTGCGGCCACGCTGGGTGCCACGCACGTGCTGGAAGGCAGCCTGCGGCGTTCCGGAGATCAGCTGCGCATCACCGTGCAGCTCATCGCGGCCGACACCGGGCTGCACATCTGGTCGCGATCATTCGACCACCTGCCCATCGGCAACATCTTCGAGATCGAAGACACGGTATCGCGCGCGGTGGCCGAGAAGCTGCACCTGGAGCTGACGGCGGAAACCGCCGAGCTGTGGGCCCAACGCCAGCCGGGAACCATGGAAGCCCACGAGTTGTACCTGATCGGTCGCGCCCGCCAGAGCCGGCGCACCGCCGAGGACAACCTCAAGTCGATCGAATATTTCCGGCGCGCGGTGACGGCCGATCCACGATACGTCCCGGCGCTGGTCGGTTTGTCGGAATCGCTGCTCAATGGGCTGTCACTGAATCGCGCGCCCATCGAAGACGTGAAGTCCGAGGTGGAGCCGCTGATCAACCGCGCCATGCGGATCAATCCCGATCTGCCCGAGGTGCTGGCGGTGAAGGGCTGGTTGCTCAACGAAGAGTTCCGATCCGACGAAGCGCTGCCGCTGCTGTTGCGTGCCACGAAGCTGAATCCCAACGATGCCTCCAGCCATCGCTTTCTCGGCGATCTGTACGACCGGCGCGGCCAACCCGGCGAAGCGTTGATCCACTTCTCGGCGGCCGCGAGCCTCGATCCGATGGATTTCATCTCGCACGTATTCCGCTGCATGGAGCTCGTGGATCTGGGCGAATTCACCGAGGCCACCGCCGCCTGTACGCGCGCGCGTGAGCTCGATCCGACCAACCTGTGGGGACCGATGACCACTTCGTGGATTGCGCGTGCGCAAGGCAAGACCGACGAAGCGATCCAGTGGCTGGATGCGGCTCGCAAACTGCATCCTCAGGATTCATACCTCGCCGATCAGAAGATCGAGATGCTGCTGGCCAAAGGCAAATTTGCCGAGGCGCGCGCGGTGATGCGCGAACTGAAGGCGGACAACAGTTTCTTCGCGCTGGCGCGCGAATCGAACATCGTCTATGCGGAGGGCGGCAGCGAAGCCCTCAAGCAGTGGATGGCCGGGCACGAACTGAACCGCCGGGCAGGAACGGGAGCCGAGCTGGTCGAGCTCGCGCGCATGCAGCTCATTTCCGGCGATCCGGTGTCGGCGCGTGCCACGCTCGTCCATGCCGAACGCGTGCTGCCGATGTCGAGCGCGGACATGTTCGATGGCAGCCAGATTCGCCACGAATATTCCGTGGCCCTGCTGCTGGCCGGCATCGAGCTGAAAGGTGGCGGCGACAAGGCGCGCGCCATGAAGCTGCTGGGCGACCTCGATCGCATGCTCGACCGTTACGAAGAGAACGGCGGCGAGCACTTCGGGCTGTACCGCCTGCGCGCCGAGTCATTTGCCATGCAGGGCAAGACAGCCGCAGCGCAGGCGGCGCTGGACACCGCCTGGCAGAAAGGCTGGCGCAACGTATGGCGCGCGCGCCTTGAGTCCTACTTCGCAGGACTCACGCTTCCCCAGTAGATCAGTACGACACGTTAAGGATGTTGAGTTCCAGCTTCGGCGGGGGACGAGGTCCCGGCGGTCCGACCATCAGGTAGTCGTATCCGTAGCGTGCGAAGAATGATTTGGTCACGGCGTTTATCTCCTTGCGCAGCTTCTTCACTTCTTTCTTGGAAGGCGTCTTCTTCTTGGACTTGGCCATTATCGTGCTCCTG
>DASTTJ010000223.1:0-8736 GCA_035760205.1 Steroidobacteraceae bacterium
CTGGTACGTGTCGGTCGCGAGCATGTTCATCCAGGCGATAGTCGCCTACGCCTTCCTGCGAAGGGAGTTCGCCAGGAAGCTCGCAGCCTGAAATGGGGACATGCTTCATTTTCTTGTAACAATCGATCGCACCCGGGTTAAGACTGAACTCAACGCGATTGTTACAAGAAAATGAAGCATGTCCCCATTTCCATTTCAGGCTGCGAGCTTCCTGGCGAACTCCCTTCGCAGGAAGGCGTAGGCGACTATCGCCTGGATGAACATGCTCGCGACCGACACGTACCAGATGTGAACGAGTTCGAAGCCCGGACGGGTAGATAGCCACATGGCGGGACCCACGAAGATGGCGAGCCGCAGCGCGCTCGAGGCGATGGTGGGCCAGGTGTTGCCCAGCGCTTGGAACATCGACGAGCAGCAGAAGATGATTCCGTTGGCGACGAAATTCCAAGAGCTGATCACCAGCATCTGCGCGCCGACTGCGATGACTGCGGCCTCGGTGGTGAAGATGCGCATGAAAAACTCGGACTCGAACTGAAAAAGCACTGTCTCGAGCAGCATGATGGACACGCTGACCAGCAGCGCCCATTTGAAGGTCTCGCGCACCCGCTCGGGTTTTCGAGCACCGAAGTTCTGTCCGGCGATCGGCGCCGACGCGAACGCCACGGCCATGGCCGGCAGCATGATGATGCGCATGACACCCTGGCCGACGCCGAATCCCGCCTGCGCCTCCGCGCCGAAATCGCGGATCAGCCAGTAGATGAACGCCATCACAATGGCGATCAGCAGGAATTCGAGACCCACGGGCAGGCCGACGGAAAGAATCCGCCCACACACTGCGGGCTGCACACGCAATTGCTCGCGGTGAATCGCGACATACTTCTCGTGCCTGTAGAAGTAGTAGCCACTCAACACCACGCCTATGGTGATGGCGATGGTGCTCGCGAGCCCCGCGCCCGCCGGCCCCATGGGTTTCCCCGTGCCCCAACCGGCGATCAGAATCGGCGCGAGGATGATGTTCACGGACAGACTGATCATCTGCAGGATCACCGTCGGCTTGACCATGCCGGTGCCGCGCAACGTCGCAAACATCGCGATCATCGCGAACTGAAGGCCCAGGCCCGGCGCGAACCAATACAGGTAGTCGACGCCGGCGCGAACCGTCGCCTCGTCGGCGCCCACTGTGCGCATATAAGGTTCGGCCGCCAGGTACACGCCGACGAATACGACCACCGCCATGATCCCCGACAACATCAGCGATTGATTGAACACAACGTTGGCCCGATCGCGTTGCTGGGCGCCTACGGCGTGCGAAACCAGCGCCACGGTGCCGATGTTCAGCACCTGGGTGAGAGCCAGCACTACGAACCAGATGTTGCCGGCCGAGGTGACACCGGCGATGGCCGCATCGCCGAGCTTCGACACGAAATACAGATCGACGAAGAAATACAGCGTCTGGACGAGGATACCGACGGCCATCTGGATGGACATCGACGCAACGTGTCCCGGTATGGAACCGGTGCTCAGGTCTTTCATGGTGGGCGCGGTAAGAGACGGGCTAACTAAATGACAGGCCTGGTGGCGTCCGTCAACGGGCGCGAAAAAGAAAAGGCCGGTCGCTGGGACCGGCCTTTTGCTTCATGTCAGCGTGAAACGCTGATCTTGTTTTTCAAAGGATGGTCTTATTCGCCCCACGGGAACGTGGTCATGACGCCCACGAGGAAGCGCGGCTCGTTGTTGTTCACGTCCGAGGTGTACTCGTTCGCTTCGCTGGCATCGGTGCCAGTGAACTTGCCGAAGATCGTGAACTTGCCAGCCACGTAGTTGGCTTGCACGGCGTAGTCGACAACCTCTTCAGCGTCCCAGGCGTCGCCCCAGGCGTAGCCGGCATGGAAGGCAAGCGAGAAGCTGTCATTGATCGACGCCGTATAGTTGGCCTCCGAGTACAGACCGCTGACGTCAGAGTCGTACAGGCTGTCGGCATACCATTGCTTGAAGCTGAAGCTGCCGGCATTGAAGCCAACGTAGATTTCCGGGTACTCGCCGAGATCATCCGAACCCGGGTACATGTAGTACGTGAGGCCGGTGGTGAACGAGAACGTGTCGTTGATCTCGGCGGCGTAGTTCAGATAGACGTCGAGTTCGAGGTCGCCATCGGCTGGTTCGAAGTCCACATTCGACGCCCACGCGCCAATGGAGAGTCCATTGGCGAACGCGTAGTCGGCGCTGCCTTGCAGGGCGGGATCCTTCGCGCTCTGGCTGAAGCCGCGGAAGTCGTAGTCGCTCACGGCGGTCCAGGTCGAACTGAATTGAGCTTGGGAAACGCCGCTGACGGCCAAGAGGCCGGTCACGAGCGCCAACGTTTTAATCGATTTCATTTGCTCCTCCGAGAGCTATAGGGGCCATGTACCTAAGCAAAGGTTGTGCCATTCTCGCCTTAGGTATGCTGCGTTCTTCGATATTTCAAAGAGTTAGCCGTAGGCACAAAAAATACAAGCAAGACTGAGGCGCGGATTATGCCGTAAAGCGGCAAGTCGATGCACGATTTAGGTGCGAGCTTCAAAGATGGCGTAAAACTTGGTGCAGTCCTCGATCACTTCCCAGGTGCCTTCAAACCCAGCCGGCACAACGAATCCAGCGCCGGGACCGAATTCCCACCGATCGCCCTGCACGTTTTCGAGCACCACCCGACCACGAGTGAGGCAGCAGAACTCTGACTCGGTGTAACGGATACGCCACTTTCCGGGTGAACTCGACCAACGGCCGGCAAAGAACTGCTGGGTCGCGTCGGCGAAGTAATTGGCGAAGGTGTGTCTGGGGTCGCCGGCAAGCAGCCGGTCGGCTGCGGGGGTCGTCGCCTCACTTTCGAGTGGGCGCGAGAAGTCGACAATCTGGTTGCTCATGGCGCGAGTATCGCGCGCGGGCGGCACGACCGCAGGGGATCGTGCCGCCCAGGCACCTCCGTCGGTAACGCCTCAGTTACTGGCGAGCGCGGTGCCCGATTCGAGGCGGATCTCGACGCAGCGCTCGAAAGCCTGGTCATCGGCGGCCGCTTCGACGCTCGCAAATCGCTCGCCCATGGCCTCAATGACCAGGCGCTCCTTCGGCACGCCGGCCTTTTCGAGCTCACGCGCCACCATCTCCGCGCGCTCCTTCGACAGGCGGAGGTTGAGGGCATCATCGCCGCGTGAATCCGCGAAGCCGGAAACGCGAACCCGCACGTCCTTGAGGTCGGCGACCAGCGCACCCAGTTTTGCGATGCGCGCGCGATCGTTGTCGCGAACGGCGGTCTGGCCGGTGCGGAACTGCACGGTCGAACCCACCGCGCCTGCCTTGGTTTCGATGTCGCTCAGCGAGTGATTCAGGTTCTCGAGCTCGCTTGCCAACAGCGCCGCTTCGGCTTTGCGGGCCGCAAGCACCTGGCTCTTCTTGTGGCTGCGTTCGCCCATCACGGCGCCGAGCGAAGCACCGACCACCATGCCGATCGGCCCTGCGGCCGCTCCACCGATGACTGCCCCGCTCGCGAAGCCGGCGCCGCCGCGCTTCGAGCCGCTCTCGCCGGGCGGCTTCGCAAACGCGGTGTTCGCCGCGAGGCTGATTGCCAACAGGCCCGCAACGAAAGCGGGTTTACGAAATTTTGTAGTCCAGGTGCCCATGTGCCCTCTCCAGTGGTTAGAAGCTCGAGAGCTCTCTTGCCCTCGAGGTTCATTACGCACCGGAATCAGGCAATCCAACGGGCGCCGCGAGGGCGAATCCGCGATGGATCGTGGCAAATAATGGGGACATTCCTGATTTGCAGCAAAAGGGGACGCGGCTCAGGGTCGCGGGAGCCGCGTCCCCTTTTGCTGCAAATCAGGAATGTCCCCATTTACTGCGACTCGCTCTCCTCGTGCAGGCGTGCCAGGAACAGGCGTACCTGCTCCTCGGCTTCTGGTGCCGACATCAGGCGTTGCTCCACCAGCACCCGCGCCATGTCGCGCATGGAACGTTCGCCGTTGATCAGCGCCAGCAGGAATGCGTGTACGCGGCTGGAAATGGCTTGCATATCGAGCGCCGGCGTACGCGGCACGGGCTTGTCGGGCTGCAGCAGCCACTCCGGAAGTGCGCGAGCCCGCGGCGCCACCGAGGGCGGCGCCACTTTGTTAGCCGCCCAGCTGATCGTGTCTTCGACGCGCGCGTGCCGGCTCGCAGGCGAGCGCATGTACGGGATCGAGGCTTCGCGCACCTCGAAACCCGCGAAGCCCGCCATTGGCATGAGCGCGCCAACCTCTTCGAGACTCAGGCGTTCGGCGTGCGCGGCTCGGGAAAACGCCAGCGAGCCATAGTTGATCCAGCGCCCGCCGGGTTTGAGCGCGAGGTTGACGCGCGCCGCCACGCGCGCGAAGGGCTCACCGATGATGTCGATGAACCAGGGCGTCACGACAGTATCGAATGCGCCGTCGGCGAATGGCGGCTGCAACGCGTCCGCGGCTACCAGTTCGAGCCCGGGCCGGGCCGGCGCCGGCGCTGCGAGCCGCCGCAGTACGGCGTGATCCTCGATGGTGCGCGGAGCAATCGGAAATTCGTAAAGCTCAACCTTGCGCCCGGCAAACAACTCGCGCGCCGCGAACAACAACAGCGGATTGAAATCCGTTGCCACGGTCAGGGTCGCATCGGAAGCGGCGTGCAGATCGTAGGCAAGACGCCCCGCGCCGGCGCCTTGCACCAGCGTTCGGCCGAAGCCGCTGAAGCTTCCGCCGAGCAGCGCACGCAGCTCGTCCACCGCCGCCCGGTTTTCTTCATCGCCCCACGACCAGTCGCGATGCAGGTTGACGTAGTAGTTAGTCAGACCCTGTTCGGTGGGAAGACGCGTGCCGAGGCCACGGTGCGTGGCTTCTGCAATACTCGACTGATCGAGCCCGAGGGGCGCAAGGAGCTGGCGCAACCGTTCGATCTGGTCCTCGTTGGCCCGCGCCACGTGCTCGAGCCTGCGGCGCGTGCCCGGATCCGTCGCGGCGCCGAGATGTGCGCGCATGGCCTTGGCTTCGGATGCGAGGTGCTGCGTCAGCAGTGTCAGGCGCCCCCGCCATTCCGCCAGCGCCTGGCGCGGCTCCGGGAACAGCCATGGAATCTCACCGATGACCGGATATCCGCTGCTGCAGGCCGCACACATCCAGCCGGCGCGCGCCAGCGTCACCGGGCCGCGCCGGCAGCGCGGGCAGGCAAGCACATTTGACAATTGATGGATTTCAGACAAAGCGCGGCAATGCTGGCGGTCGGGGGCCTTCCGGTCAATTGCCCGAGTTCCAGGGCGAGAGACGGGCGGCGAACCCACCCGTCTCTGGCAAGACACGTTAGTCGAAGCGATCCAGGTTCATCACGCGGGCCCAGGCCGCTACGAAGTCTTTGGTGAATTTGACCTGCGCGTCCGAGCTGCCATAGACCTCGGCCAGTGCACGCAGCTGCGCGTTCGAGCCGAAGACGAGATCCGCCCGGGTGCCTGTCCACTTGACCACCCCGGTCTTGCGATCACGCCCTTCGAACACTTCCTTCGTTTCCGACGCCGCCTTCCACTCGGTGCACATGTCGAGCAGGTTCGTGAAGAAGTCGTTGGTCAACACGCCCGGCCGCGCAGTGAACACACCATGTTTGCTCTGGCCGAAGTTGGTGCCTAACACTCGCAGGCCACCAACCAGCACCGTCAATTCGGGCGCCGTAAGCGTCAGCAATTGCGCGCGATCGATGAGCAGAGCCTCGGCGGGCACCGCGTAGCGAGCCTTCTGATAGTTGCGGAATCCATCCGCCACCGGCTCGAGCGCCTTGAAGGATTCAACGTCGGTTTGAGCCTGCGAGGCGTCCATGCGCCCCGGTGTGAACGGCACCGTCACCGCCTGGCCGGCGGCTTTCGCCGCCTGCTCGACGGCCGCCGAACCGCCCAACACGATGAGATCCGCGAGCGACACTTTCTTGCCACCCGAAGCAGACTTGTTGAAGTCCTGCTGAATGCCCTCGAGTGTCCGCAACACTTTTGCAAGCTGCGCCGGCTCGTTGACGGCCCAGTCCTTCTGCGGCGCAAGCCGAATGCGTGCGCCATTGCCGCCGCCGCGCATGTCGGAACCGCGGAATGTCGATGCCGACGCCCAGGCGGTGGACACGAGCTGCGCGACACTGAGCCCGGACGCGTGGATCTTGTCCTTGAGTGCCGCGATGTCCTGCGCATCGATGAGCGGGTGATCCGCCTTCGGGATGGGATCCTGCCAGATGAGTTCTTCGGCGGGCACCTCGGGCCCCAAGTAACGCGCGCGCGGACCCATGTCACGGTGCGTGAGCTTGAACCACGCGCGTGCGAATGCATCGGCAAATTGTTCCGGGTGCTCGAGGAAGCGCCGCGAGATCTTCTCGTATGCCGGGTCGAATCGCAGTGAGAGATCCGTGGTCAGCATCGAAGGCGCAATACGCTTCGATGTGTCAAACGCATGCGGCACCGTGCCCGCACCCGCGTCACTCTTCGGCTTCCATTGGTGCGCGCCGGCCGGGCTCTTCGTCAATTCCCATTCGAAGCCGAACAGGTGTTTGAAAAAATCGTTGCCCCACTTCGTCGGCGTCGTGGTCCACGTGACTTCGAGGCCGCTCGTGATGGCATCGACGCCGATGCCAGTATTGAAGCCGCTCTTCCAGCCGAACCCCTGATTCTCGAGGTCGCCCGCTTCCGCATCCACGCCCACATGCGAAGCGGGGCCCGCACCATGGGTCTTGCCGAAAGTGTGACCACCGGCGATCAACGCCACGGTTTCTTCGTCGTTCATCGCCATGCGCGCAAAGGTCTCGCGGATGTCGCGGGCCGCCGCAACCGGATCCGGCTTGCCGTTGGGTCCCTCGGGATTCACATAGATGAGCCCCATCTGCACGGCGGCGAGCGGATTCTCGAGCTCGCGGTCGCCGGAATAACGCTGGTCATCCAGCCACTTGGTTTCCTTGCCCCAATAGACATCGTGGTCCGGTTCCCAAACGTCCTTGCGGCCACCGGCGAAACCGAAGGTCTTGAAGCCCATGGTCTCGAGCGCGACGTTGCCGGTGAGGATCATGAGGTCGGCCCAGGAAATCTTGCGGCCATACTTTTGTTTGATCGGCCAGAGCAGGCGACGCGCCTTGTCGAGACTGACGTTGTCGGGCCAGCTGTTGAGTGGCGCGAAGCGCTGCTGACCCCGACCGCCGCCACCGCGGCCATCGCCCGTGCGGTATGTGCCCGCGCTGTGCCACGCCATGCGTATGAATAACGGTCCGTAGTGACCGAAGTCCGCAGGCCACCAGGACTGAGAGTCGGTCATGAGCGCCGCGAGATCTTTCTTCAGTGCGGTGAGATCGAGGCTCTCGAACTCTTTCGCGTAGTCGAAGCCCTCGCCCATCGGATCGGACTTCGACGAATGCTGATGCAACAGATCCAGTTTCAACTGATTGGGCCACCATTCGCGATTCGAAGTACCCCCACCGGTGGTGTGATGGACCGGGCACTTGAGCTCTGCTGACATGGTTCGATCTCCCTTTCGTTGAACGGTTTACGCGAAGCTACGCGCGCGGGACTCGAGATTGAATTCGATTGTTTAGATGAATTCGATAGACGCTGTCTATGCTGGTTTTGCCGACAACGGAGTTGGATACTGTCGCGCAAAACATGGGGACCGGCCGGGATTTCTCGTCCATGGTGTATTTGAATTCGCTGCAGCGCATCACCCGCATTCTGTCCGGCCTTGTCCTGTCGGTGGCGTTGGCTGCCTGCGCGTCGGCAAAGCCACCCAGCAGCGCAGCGCCCACAGTCTGGGCGCTGCGCGACGTGGCGCGCATCGGCGGGCTCGCCACCGAAGTCGTGGGCGCGCCCAAGCCAGCCGGGCCTGGTGCCGAGTCCGCGATTGTTTTCGATGGCAAAGCCGACGGCGTGTTGGTGCCGGTCAATCCCATTGCCGGGTGGTCGGCCTTCACCATCGAAGTGCGCTTCAAGCCCGATGGCACGGGCGGTGAGGAACAGCGCTTCCTGCATCTCGAGGATTCGCTGAAACATCGCGTACTGATGGAAACCCGCGTCACGCCCGACAAACAATGGTCGCTCGACACGTTCCTGTTCCAGGACGCCGGCCACCGGCTCACATTACTGGATCGTGCGCGCCTGCATCCCACTGACCGCTGGTATTGGGTTGCGCTGGTGTATGACGGAAAGACCATGGCGCACTACGTCAATGGAGCGCTGGAGCTGGAAGGAGAAGTTGCATTCACGCCGATGTCGGCGGGACGCACTTCCATTGGCGTGCGGCAAAACCTGGTCTCTTGGTTCAAAGGCGCCATTGGTGAAGTGCGCTTCACGCCGGACGCACTGCCGGCGGCAAGCCTGAAAACTGAAGGCGACTCGGCCTTGCGCAGGTAGCGCAATTCGCTTCGACGGCGTTGCCGCCGTCCCTATGTGCAAACCGTCTACCTCTTTTGACGGATGCCCCTCCCTCTCCAGTGCAAGGCGTAACGGCGCACGCAAGCGCCCATAGTTAGTTCCAGGGAGTGGAGCGACTATGAATGCCTTGCGTGCGGTCTCTGGCTTGATTGCGATGCTGACGTTCGCCGCCGTGCCGGCGTCGGGCGCGGACTTCCACGGGTTGTTGCCGTCGCGCGATCTGTCGCCTTTCGGTTTCCTGCGCCTCGACATGCGGCCGGCGCACGCTGCCTTGCCTGAACCTGGCAACTGGGCAATCGAAACCGAATTCGCTACGCAGAACA
>DASTTJ010000224.1:0-6885 GCA_035760205.1 Steroidobacteraceae bacterium
GATGCTGTCACGACGGCGCGCGCGCGGGGGTACTTTGCTGGAGCCGCTCGCGCACGCCGAACGGCTCGCGATACTACAGCGGGAACAACCGTACGCCGCTGGTCAACCGGGTTGGAAGCGGTTCTGCGCTCGACTCATGCGTCTTCCTGCATATCGGTTGCTGCGGTCCGGGCATCCGGATCTGGCAGTGGGTGCACTGCGTGAATTGCTCGCGAGCCTGCCGAAATGAAACTTGCGCTGGTATTGCCCGGTGGCGTCGATCGTTCCGGCGAGATACGCATCATTCCGGTCTTCCTCGCGCTGATTCAACGGCTGGCGTTCTCCCATGAAGTGCACGTTTTCGCGCTCCACCAGGAAGCGGCGCCCGGGTCATGGTCACTTGCCGGCGCGACAGTTCACAACGCAGGCGCGCGCGCAACCGCCTGGCGAACCCTGCGCGCCGTGCGCGCGGAACATCGGCGCGGCCAATTCGACCTGGTGCAATCACTGTTCTCGGGCAACTGCGCGCTGCTCGCCACTTTGTGCGCTCGCTGGTTGCGCGTTCCCATCGCCATTCACGTCGCCGGCGGCGAACTAGTGAATCTGCGTGACATCCACTACGGCGGGCGACAGCGCTGGCACGGCCGACTTCGCGAGCGACTGGTGTTACGCGGGGCCGACGCGGTGACAGCGGCAAGCTCGCCGATGCTCGAACTACTGTCGGACATTGGAGTTGTCGGCGAGAAGTTGCCCCTGGGGGTGGATATAGGTACCTGGAAGCCGCGCGAGCCGTGTGGCCGCGATCTGGAGCAGCCGATCAGGCTGATACACGTAGCCAGTCTCAATCGCGTAAAGGACCAGGCAATGTTGCTGCGTTCGCTCGCTCGAGTCGCCGCCGAAGGCCACACGTTTCATCTGGACATCGTCGGCGAAGATGTGCTGGGCGGTGAAATCCAGGCACTGTGCGGGCGTCTGGGATTGAGCGGCGCCGTGCGCTTCCACGGATTCCTGCGGCAGTCCGAGGTCCGCGCGCTCATGGAAGAAGCGCACGTCTGCCTTGTCTCGTCTCGTCACGAAGCGGGTCCGATCGCAATGCTCGAAGCAGCGGTCACGGGTGTGCCCACGGTGGGAACGCGGGTCGGTCACGTCGCAGAATGGGCTCCGGTGGCCGCGCTTGCGGTCGGGGTGGGTGATGCGCCGGCGCTCGCGGCGGCGATCGTGCAACTCATTGTGGATGAAAGGCGGCGGCTGACAATCGCGCGCGCGGCGTTTGAACGCGCCATCGCTTCGGACGCCGATCTGACCGCGCAGCTATTCGGAACACTGCATGACCGCATCGCAGGGAGGCGCCGTGGCCGGCGCTCATGACATCAACGAGAAGCGAGGTGATCGCGAAGTGTCGCGAGCCGGTGCACACAGCTTGGGCACAGCTTGCGCAGCACGGCCACACAACCGCGTCGCAGACGCGCCCTGCGCAGGCACAATGAAATTCGGCGCCGGGATTCCGGTGACTGGTCCCGACGCACATAGACTGCGTTGAACTGCGGATTGCAGTGGGAGTGATCGCTTGCGAGCTGCTCGAAGCCGAGCTCGACCAACAATCGATTCACGTCGGGATAAAGGCGCTGTCTTGCGTTGATGCAGGGCGTCGACTCGACTTCGACATGCAGCAGCTGCACTTGGGCCGCGATTTTTCGTGCGCCTTCGATGACTTCGTAGGCCTTGCCTTCCGTATCGATCCACAATGCGATGCGCGCGGATGTGAGCCCGCGTTCGGCCAGCGCGCCGTCGAGCCTTTGGGTTGGCACTGGGACCGGGACCGGAATGAGGACCTGCTCGGGATCGTCACGCGGATAAAGCGAGCTCCTGCCGCGACGCGCGTCGTCGAGCGGGTAGTCAGCGGGCACCAGGAAGAACGGAGCACTGCCGTCAACATCTGCGGCCGCCGCGGCCACCAGCTCCACGCCGGAGGCAACGAGGCGCCGGTCGGATCGCATGCCTTGCAGATTCGCGGGGTTCGGTTCCCAGGCGATCACGGTTGCGCGCGGCAGGCGTTTGCGGAACGCCAACGCATCGGCGCCGTTCATGGAACCGACGTCGCAAACCAGCTCGATGCGCAGATCACGCAGCAACGCGAGAAACAACAGACGTGTATTCACGTACATGGCGCGTCGCGGGCTTCGAGCCATGGGGTGCGCTGCGCATGTCGCTCGCGATAGTGCCGATGGATACCACTCGTATGGAACAGGTACGGCGTGCCGGTCCGCACGTCTTCGGACACCACGCGGCCGACGAATAGTGTGTGCGAGCCAATCTGGTGCCAGCAGTCGATCTCGCATTCCCGCACGCGCAGCGCGCGCGCCGGCACAGGCAACCCGAAGCGCGCCGAATGAGTGATCTCGTAAGGCAACTTCGCCCAGTCGATGCGTGCCTGCCGGTGATGTCTGCCGAGGCCATACGCGAGATCGCGATCCCGTGCGGCGACGTCGGCGAGCGCGACGCGGCGGGCGTTTTGAATCGTGGCGACGGAAGGGCTGGTGTTGCGTAGCGCCAGTGTGAAGCCGCCGCTCGATACCGGCCCGATGAGATCCATCGGGAATAGATTGCTGTTCGTGCCATCGTCGACGGAAACCAGCACCACGGGCCGCGGACACAGGTAGAAGATCAGCATCTGTCGGACCGCCGCGGGAGACATGCGGAAATTGTCGGGCGCGGAACGCCGGTGTTGCGTGAGCGCCTGGCGCAGGCGATGCCACCACTGCAGTAGTTGGCCCTCGCAGGTCTGCGCGCCGGCGATGACTGCGTAGACTCCCAATTCGCCTGTCGCCGTCGTCAAGGTCTGCGTCGCACGCAACTGCAGGCGACCGAGTTCCGCGGAACTGCCACGGTCGCGAAAGCTCAGCTGTGCCTCGGCGATGTCCACGCCACCCAGGACCACTGAGAATGGCGCAAGCGCGGCGATGGCCTGATTGTTTGTCACGTCGCGATCGGCTCCCGGCGTCAGCAGGTGCACTTCGATGAGATCTTGCGGGCCCGGCAGGGCGATCGGAGCCCACATGGGTGCCGGGCCGCCGAGTAGTTTGAAGCCCACTGCCAGGTTCATGGAGCGCGCGACCCGCGGTGAAACAGCATGAAGATGAATCGGCAGGAGGCGAGTGCCGGCAAATCGAACAGGCCCAGCCCCAATCTTGCGGGCAGCGCTTGCGATCCGGATGCCGGCCGGCCGGCGTACACCGCTTCGAGCGCGAAGCCGGGCGAGACCCTTGCGGCGAGGCGCCGCGGAGTCCAACGCGTGATCGGTGCTTGCGCGCCCGTTACGGAATATTCGCCGTTCGACCAGAGCCGCGAGAGGTTGCGCCACCACCAGCCGTAACGCAGATCGCCCACGAAAAATGGGTTGAGAACACTGACCAGTACACGACCATCGACAGTCAGCATTTGAGTGAATTTCTGGAACAGTTCACCAGGGTCGGGGACGAGATTCAGCGGGCCGAAGTTCGCGGTGATGAGTTCCACATTCTCTCCGCCGGCAAGCGCGGTCTCGCGCAAAAAATCGCTGTAGCTGCCGGCATTGGAGTGAATACGTCCGGACGCTGACAACCCGCCGCAGTGTTGGCTGAAATAAGCGCGCATCGCCGGGTCCACGTCGTACGCACCGACATGCAATCCGTGCTCGGCGTACGCTCGCGCGTCCAAACCCGGCCCCGCGCCGAAGTCGAATAGACTCCCACCCGCTCGTGTCAGGCTGATCGCCAGATGCTGAAACGCCCGCCGACTCGCACGATCGGAATCGCGCTCATTGATCGCCGCGACGTAGGCTTCGCCGGATACGAGCGTGTTCATGGTTCAGTGTCACTCGACTCGAACGCCGCGCGAACCGACACCATGGTCTGGACTCGCGGCGGTGACGTGAACAGCCAGCGTACGATGCGGCTGGTGTGCCTGCGGCCATACCAGGGAACCTGCTCGAGATGCGGTAGCGCTTTCATGCAGATGCGCAATTCGTCGAAGGCGTGGCGACTCGGCATCACCCGGCTGCGAACGAAACTCAATGCCTCGAGCGGAGAACGCGACCACGTAATGCCGGGAAAGGCCGAGATGCGAAGATTCGACCAGGACACGTCGAAAAGCGTGCTGCGTGCCGTCGAGAAACGCAGCAGCCGATGGCATCGCTCTCGAGCGACGGCAAGCGCTTCCGCGGGCACGCTGCCTTCGTAATAGCGTTCGGTCAATGCCAGCGGCGGCAGCACCCACCAGTGCCCGAGCAGCGAACTCCAGTGGTCGGGATTCAGTTTTCGCGCCAGCAGCGCGATGTCGTGAAGCTGTACCTGGCGCAGCGCATGCGTGCGCATGTTGCCGGCGGCGTGCATCAGCAAGTGCTGCATGAGTGCCCCGGTATCGCGATAGGGATTAAGCCCCGGCTCGGGGCAATCGTTCCGCAGTCCGGCGGTGATATCGACGAGCCGCGAGGGAAGCGCTTCGCCGATACGCGTGTGCACTTCGATCTTGAGGGGATTGGCCGGGTGCTCTCCGTAGGCAACGGCGGGCTCTTGGCCGTGCGACTCGAAAACATGGTGCCGGTCCACCGCGAAGGCTGGAACGTAGTCCAGTGTTCGCAGGCATTCCTCGATGCGCGGCAGGTCTTCGGCGCGCGCCAGCAGATCGACATCGGACGTCGGCCGTTCGCCCGGCTGATAAATGCCCTGCGATCGCAAGGCCGCGCCCTTGAGCCCCACGCAACAGACGCCGAACTCCCGCAGACGCGAGTCGAGGCTGGCGAGCAGCGCGGAAATGCGTGCATCGCGCGCGATCGAAAGTCCTCGTTGCTCCTCGAGAAATTCCCGCCAGCGCGCGGGGCCGCGCCACCGCAGCTGCTTCGCGAGCAGCACGCTGATGCCCTGCATGGCGGCCACCGCGCGCGCGATGGTCCACTCGAACTCGGTCCAGTCCGGCGCCTGCGCCGTGGGTGCGTGCAGCTCCAGCGCCAGGTGCTCGGTGGTCTTGCGAAGCGCCTCCTGGATCGCGCCGAACGGTGGCAGCTTCTCCCCGTGCATCACTCGCTCCAACCGCGCATCGACTCCCGAGCGCGCTGTGCCGTGCTCATGAGTTCCGCGGCGCGCGCCGGATCGCTCGCTTCGAGCCGGAACGCCTCGACTTCATTGCGCAGCCATTGATCGGCGAGCTTGTAATAGTCCTTGCCGCGGCGGCCCGCGATCACGAAGTCGCGATCGGACGCATCCGCCCAGGCGATGGGCAGCTCGACGCGCTCCCGCACTTTCTCGTAGTAGCCGGTGCCCTTGATGGGATAGGACACGGTCGTGAAAAACACATCCGGATTGCTCTGCTTCACGTGTTCGACCGTGGCGGCGATATCGTCGATCTCCTCACCTTCGTAACCCCACATGAGAAACATGCCGACCTGTATGCCTTGTTCGTGGGCCAGCCGGCACGCGCGGTGCACCTGCTCGACTTTCACGCCGCGCTGCATGGCGTCGAGAATTTTCTGACTGCCGCTTTCCGAGCCGATCCAGATGCGGTAGCAGCCGAGTTCGCGCAGCAATGCTGCCGCGCCTTCGTTCTGCAGACGGTCGGCGCGGGTGATGGTTTCGAATGGCCGGTGGATTCCGCGACGCTTGAGCTCGGCGGTGTAGGTGGCGAGCCAGGGATGGCTGATGGTGAACACGTCGTCGGCGTACCAGACCTGGTCGGGGGCGTATCGCTCGACGATCCATTGCATCTCGTCGGCGACATTGGCCGGGCTGCGGCGCCGATGCGAGTGGCCGTACACCGCGTGTGAGCACCAGTTGCACTTGTATGCACAACCACGCGCGGTGATGAGGTTGATGCTGCTGGCGCCGTGATGGGTCTTCCAGGCCCGCAAGTACAGGTCGTGGTCGATGGCCTCGCGGTCGGGAAACGGCAGGGAATCGATGTCCGGCACGCGCAGCCGCGCGGCGGTGCGCACGACGTTGCCGGAATCATCGCGAAAAGCGACGCCGTCGACGCTCTGCAGGCGATGCACACCGCTGCGTGGAAGCGTCGACAGCAGGTCGCCGAGTGTGACCTCGCCTTCGCCGGTGACGATGACATCGGCGCCGGCGCCCAGGTATTCATCAATGTAGTTAGCGCTTTCCGGGCCGCCCAGGATCACCGTCCAACGATGCCGTTTCGCGGCTTGCAGGATCCGCAGTACGTTTCGCCGGGTCATCAGGTTGGTGTAGATGCCCACCACGCCGCCGGGCGTGGCAGCGAACCGCTGCGCCAGCGCGTCGAATTCCCCGAAGGTGCTGTCGAACACTTCCACCGCGAAACCGGCGCGCTTCAGGTACGCAGACAGGTAGAGCAGGCCGAGCGGCGGATACGGCTTCATGATCTGGCGCTCTTTCTCGTCTTCGGCGAGAAAGTAGCCATGGGTGAGGAGAATATCGGCCATACGCTTCCTGCCTAGGCGAGTGCGGCCAAGCGAGGGCGTTCGCCGCGGAATTCCGCTTCGCGTTCGATGAGCGCGTTCCAGCGATGCGCAATCTCGGGCGCGGCGGGGTGCGTCACCTGATCGTGCAGCAGGTTGCGCACCGTGCGATAGAAATCCGAAGTGTAAGTGCCGGAGAACATCATCTCGAGGTCGCCGCTGTCGTTCCAGTGCCGTTTTTCGCCGAGCTGCTCCTTGACGAGTTCGTAGAACCTTGTGCCGGGCAGTGGATAGGCCACGCTCACGCCCACGTCATCGGGGCGGGCGTTCTCGACCAGGCGGCGTGTGGCGAGAATATCGTCGAGCTCCTCGCCCAGGTATCCGAGCTGCAGAAAGAATCCCACGCGAATCCCTGCAGCGCCCAACAACTCGCGTGCAGTGAGATTCTGGGCCACGCTCGTGCCCTTGTTCATGGCGTCGAGGATCTTCTGACTGCC
>DASTTJ010000225.1:0-11806 GCA_035760205.1 Steroidobacteraceae bacterium
CGCCATCACGGCGAAGCACCCGAAGCTCAAGCCGAAGGAACCGCAGAAGCAGTTGGGAACGCTTGGTGGCGGCAACCACTTCATCGAAGTCTGTCTCGATACCGAGCAGACGGTGTGGGTGATGTTGCACTCCGGATCGCGCGGTATCGGCAACCTGATCGGCCAGCTTTTCATCGAGCTGGCGCGCAAGGACATGAAGAAACACTTCATCAACTTGCCGGATCGGGATCTCGCGTATCTCGTCGAAGGGACCGAACACTTCGACGACTACGTCGAGGCCATGACCTGGGCCCAGGACTACGCGGCGGAAAACCGGCGCGCGATGATGGACTCAGTGCTTCGCGTGATGCGCGAGACGTTGCGTCCGTTCGCAATGGGCGCAGTGGCGGTGAACTGCCACCACAACTACTGCACGCGCGAGCGGCACTACGGCGAAGAGCTCATCGTGACCCGCAAGGGCGCGGTGAGTGCGAAGCAGGGCGAGCTCGGAATCATTCCGGGTTCCATGGGCGCTCGTTCGTACATCGTGCGCGGCCTGGGGAACGCCGAAAGCTTCCAGAGCTGCAGCCACGGCGCGGGTCGAGTGATGTCGCGTACCGCGGCGCGCGCACGTTTTACCGTTGCGGACCACGAGGCCGCGACGGCAGGCGTCGAGTGCCGAAAGGACAAGGACGTCATCGACGAAACACCGGCCGCGTACAAGGACATCGACGCGGTGATGGAAGCACAGCGCGATCTCGTCGAGATCGCGTACACCCTGAAGCAGGTTCTTTGCGTGAAAGGGTGAGTGGGGCGAGCCGCGCAAGTGGCCCGCCCTTTTTTTTGCGGGCGGCTATTTGCGCGAAGTCGGGCTGAGATCAGGGCTCACGCGCGAAAGATAGTCCGCGACGCCGCGCATTTGCGCCGGCGACAGATTCTTGAGTCGAGTGACGTGCGCATCGTCCATCCCCGGCCGATTGCCGACCGCCGTATCGGCGAGCTGGCGCAATAGATAGTTATAGTGCTGGCCGGCGAGCCGCGGCCTGCGCAGCAGCAGGTTTCCCTGACCGAGGGGCCCGTGGCAGCGCTCGCACTCGCGGAAATAGACGCTCGCACCCTCGCCGAGCGAAGAGCCGTCGCCGATGCTGTCAGCGCTTGGCGGGAAACGGGGCAAGCTGGCCACATATGCCGCCACGTCCGTCAGCGCCTGCGCGCCGGGCAGGTGATCGCGGTCGCTGAAGTGCTTCATTCGTTCGTCGAGGCGCTGATCGTGGCGGAAATCGGTCAACTGCTTGAGCAGCACGCTACCGTGTTGGCCCGCGATTGCCGGAACTTCACCATCCGGCGTGCCGCCGCCGTCCGGGCCGTGACACGCCGCGCAGGTTCGATAGAACTCGGCTCCCCGCTCGAGATCCGGCTCCAGCCGCGCGGCATCGGCGAATTCCCGAAAGCCGTCCAGTTGCGGATTGGGTGTCTCCGCGTTCGCAGAGCTCAGGAGTCCGAGCAGCGCGACGAACAGGGTGAGTGGTGAACGGGACATGGGGCCCAGGTTACCCGCAGCGCAAATGCGTCTCGATAAAGGAAACCTCGTATAGGCATACGCAACTCTCGCGAGCACGCGGGCGTCATCGCGACATCGTCACGATTTCGTCGATGGTCTCCGCGCCGACCAGCCCGCTCAGTGCGCGCTTGTGGTCGAAGTAGAGGTCTGGCGTCAACAGCGTCGGGTCCTTCACTCCGGACGGGCGACTGAGTACGAATCGCGGCGCATTCACGGTGAGACCGGAGTTCGCAAGCGTGGTGCGGCGCACTCCGCCGGTCTGGCCGGCACGGACGCTGTTTCCGGTTCCGGCGATCGTGCCGAAGCCGAAATCCTTCATCACGTTGCAGAAGACCACGGCCGAGGAATACGTGTATGGGCCGACCGCGACGAAGACTTTGCCGGTGAAACGATGTGGATTGCCCGGCTGCGGCTGGCGCCAGGTTTCTATTTCTCCGTCGACGATGCTGCCCACGACTTCGAAGCGCTGCGGGTTCGCGACCACCACCCGTTTGCGGTAGGTAGACGCCGTACGATACGGCTTCGTGGCGACATAGGGCATGAGGCCGTCGATCCAGACTTCATCACTGCCGCCGCCGTTGTCGCGCAGATCGATGATGAGCGTCGTAGTCTTCCGCTCGTGAATCTCCTTGAACGCGGCCTGGGTGAACTCTGTTATCTGCTTAATGTCGGGCCAGTCGAAGGTGCCCATCGTCAGGATGGCGGCGCTCTCATTGGCGATGAATTGCAGTTTGAACTGGTGTTCGAAGTTCCTTTCGTGGGCAAGGATTTCGGGCAACTGATTGCTGGCCGGGTGAGTTTGCGCGCGTGCATTGTCGAGCGCGAGCTCGAATCGATCAGGGGCGCCATGCAGTTTCCAGTAGAAGAACCAGAAGCGGCGGGAGAGCAGGGCTGCCCGGAACTCCCGTGTTTCACCATGCGCGCGTGCCATCATTTCCTGGCACAAGTCACGTGACGCGATACCGTTCACGGTGCGCACCCGCGCGTCGGTCAGCGGACTGATGCGGCCACCGAGTTCCGCGCGGACACTCAGCTCGCAATCCGCGGTCACTTCCACTTCGAAAGGAAAAAGGCCACCGCCTGCGGAGAGGTGCGTCCGCGTGTCGCCGCGCCAGTCGACAAAACCGACGAACAAGTGACCGTCCGCCAGCACGGGGTTGAGAGTCGAAAACATCCGCCACACAGCGTCCCGATCCATGGGCGCGGAGTGGCTGAGTTCCGCGTGCAGTTCACGAATACGCCGCTCGAGGTCCGCCACGTTGGCGGTGTAGGAAATATCGGGAGGCATGTCGCCCAAGGCGCGTTCGATCCCGACGAGGTCCGCACGAAGCTGATCGGCGGTGAATGTGGGACCTGCTGCTCGCACAGGCGAGCAGAGGACCAGGAGGGCCGAAATCCAGATTGCGATACGCGCAAGCCCATGTTGAAATTGCATGCATACATTTCAACACAGGTTCCCGGCATGAAACCAGCCCCAGTGCGCGCGCGGCGGATCGACGATCCGGATCGCATCCGCGTGCTGGCTTCGCCGGTACGCCATGAACTGGTGGACACGTTGTCGGCGCTGGGCGGCGCTGCAACGGTAGCGCGGCTGGCCGAGCATCTCGGGCGTCACGCCGATGGCTTGTATTACCACCTCAATCTGCTGAAGAAGGCGCGGCTGGTCGAGGAACTGATGGACGAGCGGAGTGAACGCACGTTCCGGCTCGCGGGCTCGGGCAGGTCGCCGCTACGTCTCGCTTATCGTGTGGAGCGGGGCGGCAACGCCAGCGCGCTCAAGACCTACTCGGGGGGGCTGCTCAAGGTTGCTCAACGGGACTTTCTGCGCGCACTCGATCAGCCCGGCGTGGTGGTGAGTGGAAAACGACGGGAGTTGTGGGCGGCGAGAAACAAAGGGTGGGTGAGCCCGCTCGATCTCGAAGAGGCGAATCGACTTCTCGAGCGGCTGTGCGCGCTCACCAGTCACAAACGCGAGGCGGGACGGGACCAACTCGTGAGCCTCGCCTTCGTACTCGCACCGCTCGAGCAACGCGCCAAGCGTCGTGACTAGCCGAACACCGCCCGCGAATCGAACACCGGCCCGTCGACGCAAACGCGTTTCATCGCGGGTCCTTCGGGCGTGTTCACGCTCACTGTGCAGCCGGCGCAGCCTCCGACGGCGCAGGCCATGAACTCCTCCAGCGAGACCTGGCAGGGCACGCCATGCTTCGCCGCCACCTTGGCCATGGCTTCGAGCATGGGCGTGGGGCCGCAGGAGAACACTTCCACTTCGGCCCTGGCGGCCGCATCGAGCGAGCCTAACCACTCGTCCGCGAGCTGCGTGACGAAGCCGTCGTAACAGCCGGGCAACCCCGCCTTGCTCGCGAGCCGACTCGGTACGCTCCAGCCATCGAGCAGCGGCATGGCGGCAATGCTTCCGGCGGGAATGCCGGGCACGAAAATCGTCGAGGGCCGCGGCTTGAAGGGGAATGGGATCTCCGAGCCCATGAGCACGAGAGGCTTCCAGGGTTTTCCGGCTTGTTCGCACATCCACTCGGCGAGGAAGACCATGGGCGGAATGCCCACGCCGCCGCCGACCAGCAAGGCGCGAGGCCGATTGGGATCCGGGCGAAATGGCTGGCCGATGGGGCCGAGCACGCTCACGATGTCGCCCGCATGCCGCCGGCTGAGCGCGCGCAGGCCGGGACCGACGATCTTGTAGAGGATCTCGATCCAGCCTTCGGTTGCGTTCACGCGCTGGATAGACAAAGGCCGGCGCATCGGCACGTCCGGATCGCAGGTGAGATGCACGAAGCTGCCGGGCAACGCTCTTGCCGAGCATTTGGGTGCTGAAATGCGCAGTACGAACTGCTCGCCGGGCCAGGTCTCGTGCGAGATCACCACGCCGTCTTCGAGAAAAATGCTGCCGCGATGCGCGGGGTGTACGCCGTGACTGCGGCCGGATTCGAGGACGCTCATGGGTTTCTGCCCTCGATCACTGCTTCGAGCACGGCCATGCGCACGGCGACCCCGTTGCGCACCTGGTCGCGGATCACTGATTGCGGGCCGTCGGCGACGTCGGACGCGATTTCGATACCGCGGTTCATGGGCTGCGGGTGCATGACGATGGCGTCGGGCTTCGCGCGTGCGAGGCGCTCGGCGGAAAGCCCGAATTTGGCGAAGTAGCGGTCGGCATCCGGAATCGCGGCGGTGGCCATACGTTCTTTCTGGATGCGCAACATCATGATGACGTCGGCGCCGGCAATGCCCGTGTCGATGGATGTGTGGCGATCGCAGCCGGCGAATTCACCGGCGTCGGGCGCCAGACCGCGCGGCGAGACGATGCGTATTTCCTCGACACCCAGCGTCGCGAGCACATGCCAGGCGGAGCGCGCCACTCGCGAGTGTTTTACGTCGCCCACGATGGCCACCTTGAGGCCGTCGAACTTCTCCTTCGCCTGAAGGATGGTGAGCGCGTCCAGCAACCCTTGAGTCGGATGCGCCACGTGCGCTTCGCCGGCCGAGAGTACGCTGGCGTGCGCCTGCACGTTCGAGGCGACGATTCCCGGCACGCCCGCCTCGGCATCGCGAATTACGAACACGTCCACGTGGCAGGCTTCGAGCGTGAAGACGGTGTCGAGCATGCTCTCGCCCTTCACGCGTGAGGAAAGCTGCACTTCGAGGTTGACCACGTCGGCGCCCAGCCGCTTGGCCGCGAGCTCGAACGATACCCGCGTGCGGGTCGAGGGCTCGGTGAAGAGGTTCGCCACCGTGATGCCGGCGAGACTGCGCGTGCGAACCGGTGGTTCACCCACCGGCTTCACGAACTTTTGCGCCCGCGAGAGCAGGGCTTCGATCGCGGGTTTTCCCATTCCTTCGAGGGTGAGCAGGTGCCTCAGGGTGCCGTTCGGGCGTGTCTGTTGCGTCATGTGTCTCGTTTTGCGAACCAGCGTTCCAGAATTATGGCGGCCGCCGCCGCATCCACGTCTTCGCGCGTCACGCGCCGTTTGCGCTCGCCGCTCGCGCGCTGGGAGCGCAGGCGCTCTTCGGCGTCCTGCGATGACCAGCGTTCGTCCACCAGATCGACGGTGAGTGAGCTGCGGGTGGCGAGCTCAGAGGCGAAGCGGCGTGCGGCATCTGTAAGTGGGCTCGCGCTGCCGTCGGCATTATAGGGCTCGCCCACCGCAAGGAGAGACGGGCGCGTGTCGGCGAGCACACGTTCGAGTGCCCGCCAGTCAGGTCCGTGCGGCCCGTTGGTGATCGTCGTGCGGGGATGCGCGGCTCGAGTCAGCGTGTCGCCGCTGGCGATGCCAATACGCCGGAGTCCGAAGTCGAGTGCGACGACTATTGTGGGTTGTTCTTTGGCCCGGTCAGGCATGACCGGAAAACGAGGTGAGCTGCGCGGCTTCGACCCCGAGCAATCGCAGCGATGCGAGCCAGCGCTCCTCGAAAGGCAGATCGAAGATCACGCTTTCATCGGCCGGTACCGACAGCCAGGAATTGTCGAGCATCTCTTTTTCGAGCTGACCGGCTTCCCAGCCCGCGTAGCCCAGGGCGATGAAGGCTTTCTCGGGTCCCGTGCCGCTCGCCATGGCGGCGAGCACGTCACGCGAGGTGGTGACCTGGATCTGATCGGAGATCTTGTGGGTGGAATCCCACTCGCCACCCGGCCGGTGGAGCACGAAGCCGCGATCCTGGTGGACGGGACCGCCGCGCAGCACGGGCAGGTCGGCGGCGTGCTTGTCGGTGGGTTCGATCTTCATCTGCTCGAAGACTTCGCTGAGCGTCATGGTCAGCGGACGGTTGAGCACGATGCCCAAGGCGCCTTTCTCACCGTGTTCGCAGATCAGCGAGACGGTCTGCGAAAAATTGGGATCGGCGAGCTGCGGCATCGCGATCAGCAGGTGATTCGAAAGACTTGTGACGCCGCCAGCCATGCGGCGGACTTTACCGTGAATTGGAGGGTGCGGTCACGGTGCCTTGACGTCCGGGATTCTGGAACTCCCAGCCGTATTTGAAACGCAACACATGGTGTTTTTCGGCCAGTTCCCGGGGGAATGGATCGAACGGGCTCGCGAGTTTGAGGATGTCCACCACCGCCTGGTCGAGTTTGGCGGAGCCGCTCGACCGCACGATGGTGGCCGATTCGAGCGTGCCGTCGGCGAGGATGGACACTTCCACGTCGGGATTGCGCGTTCCCGGTGCGCGCCAGGCAGCCTGCGGAAAATTCATGGTACCCAGGCGCTCGACCTTGAGCCGCCAGGAGACGAGGTAGGGCGCCACCAGCGCTTCGCGCGTGTCAGGCGTCACCCACAACGCGTCGCGCTGCGGGCCGCGAACCTGGCTTTCTTCGTCGTCGTCGATGCCGAGTTTGTCGCGCTCGCTGTTGCCTTCGGTCTGCAGCGGAACCTCGGTCATTTCCGTGAGGCTTGCGGGCGGCGCGAAGTAGAGGATTTCCGGCATGGGCGCTGTGGTAGTTAGCGCACGGTTGTCGGCGGTGGCGAGCAGCGCACCGGCGTCTTCCGCGAGAACCGCGCCGTCGTTGCGCCCGTTGCGGGCGGCGTGTTCGGCGGCCGCGCGCGGCGCGCGCGCGACTTCGCCGGGGTCGACCGTATTGCCGGAGCCGAGCTGGGTGCGTTGTGCGAGGTAGGTCGCGCCGTCGTTGCGGCGCGCTTCGGGAACATCGTCGGAGACGATGAGCACTTCGAGGCCGGGGGCGCCAGGCTGGTCCTGCTTCACTCCGCCGAAGGTGACGCCGACAATGATGACGCCGTGCACGAGCGCCGCCATGAAGACCGTGGTGGTAAGACGATCTTTCGTGGGCGCGATCCCTTCGCGCAACTGCATCGCACGGGCGCTCATCTCAACTCTTTTTGGCGCCTACGCGGCGCTCGAGGGCGGCAATTACCATATCTCCGATATTGAGCCCGAATTGCTTGTCGAGTTCACGAATTCCTGTCGGACTCGTGACGTTGATCTCGGTAACGAAGCCGCCGATGACGTCGATGCCGACCAGCACCATTCCCTTGTCGCTGAGCGCCGGACCGATCTGCGCTGCCAACCAACGGTCACGATCGTTGAGTTCGCGGCCCACGCCGGTGGCGCCCGCCGCGAGATTGCCACGGTTGTCATTGGCAGCCGGGATTCGTGCCAGCGCGTAGGGGACCGGCTGACCGTCGATGATCAGCACTCGCGAATCCCCGGTGGAGGCGATTTCCGGCACGTAGCGCTGGGCGATGGCGAAGCGTTGCCCATAGTCGGTCAAGGTTTCGATGATGACCGGCAGGTTCTTGTCCTTGGTCTCGGTGACGAAGATGGACTTGCCACCCATGCCATCGAGCGGCTTCACGACGATCTTGCCGTGTTCGGCTGCGAACGCGGTGATGTCGGAGCTGCTGCGCGTGATGAGTGTAGGTGCGCAACACTGTGGGAACCACGCGGTGAAGACTTTCTCGTTCATGTCGCGCAGCCCCTGCGGCCGGTTGGCGACCAACGCGCCCTGCATCTCGGCGCGCTCGAGAATGTAGGTGGTGTAGATATATTCGGCATCGAAAGGCGGGTCCTTGCGCATGAATACGCAGTCGAACTCGCCTAGACGCTGTACCGTGGGCTCGCCCAGCTCGAACCACTTCGAAGGATCGGCAAACACCTCGAGCGGACGTCCTCGGCCGAGAGCGACGCCGTCGCGCAGGAAGAGGTCTGACTGCTCGAAATAGGTGAGTTGCCAGCCACGAGCCGCAGCCGCAAGCAACATGGCAAGTGTGGAGTCCTTCGCAAATTTGATCTTCGCGATCGGATCCATCACGACCGCAAGACTAGTGGTTTTCGGCATCTCGAACTCCGACCTCAAAAACGTGACGTGACCGGCATAGCCGGGGGTATGCCTATATGTTAAAACGCCCCTCAGCTTGGCACTACCGCGCAGCATTCAACAGCGCGCTCGCAGCTACTTTTGTTTGTTCAGGAGAGGTACGCGGTGAACGACACCAACCCACACCTCAAGGGTCTGAAAGTCCTCGTTATCGATGACAGCAAGACCATTCGGAAGACGGCGGAAACGTTGCTCGCGAAAGAAGGCTGCGAAGTCTTCACCGCGGTCGACGGCTTCGACGCGCTTGCGAAGGTGGCCGATTACACGCCCGACATCGTGTTCGTGGACATCATGATGCCGCGGCTCGACGGGTATCAGACCTGCTCGCTCATCAAACACAACAAAGTGTTCAAATCGATTCCAGTGATCATGCTGTCTTCGAAAGACGGGCTGTTCGATCGCGCACGTGGACGAATCGTGGGGTCGGAGTACTACCTCACGAAGCCATTCACGAAGGACGAACTGCTCTCTGCCATCGAGACGCACGTCGCTGCGAGGTGAGTATGGCTCTCATCTTGATCGTGGATGATTCCCCGACCGAAGTGCACGTCATGAAGAAGGCGTTGGAGAAGTCTGGCTACCAGACGGCCACCGCCCAGGACGGCGCCGAGGGCGTGCGCATGGCGCGCGAGATGACTCCCGATCTCATATTCATGGACGTTGTCATGCCGGGTGTAAACGGCTACCAGGCAACACGCACGCTCGCCAACGATCCGAAGACACGCACCATCCCCATCATCATGGTCACTTCGAAAGGCCAGGAGACCGACAAGATCTGGGGCCTGCGCCAGGGTGCGCGCGACTACATGGTCAAACCGGTTTCGCCCGATCAGCTCGTGGCGAAGGTACAGGCGACCCTCGCAGCCTGATATGAGTGAGGTCGCTACCCTAAAGAGTCTGCGTGATCGTCCGTTCGAACTCCTCGCGGAGCTCGAGCGGCGCGGCCGCGCAGTCACCGCCGCCGCCGCCTCGGAGAACCCGGGCGCGCGCGAATGGGTGGGCGTGGCGTTCCGCATGGCGGGCGAGCTGTATCTGGCCGCGCGCGAAGAAACGCGTGAAGTGCTGGCAGTGCCGCCGGGTCTTACGCGCGTGCCGGGCGCCAAGCCCTGGGTGAAGGGCATCGCCAACGTGCGCGGCCAACTGCTGCCCATTCTCGACCTGCGTCAGTACCTGGGATCAGGACTCACGCCCAACTCGCGCAACGTGCGTGTCATTGTCGTCAATCACCGTGAAGTGCCCGCAGGCCTGGTGGTCGACGAAGTGCTCGGCTTCCGCCGATTCTCCGAATCCGAATTTTCCGGCGACGCGCCGCCTACGGTGGTGCGTTGCGAACGATATCTTGCGGGCGCGTTCCGGCGCGGTCCCGAACAATGGCCGGTATTGAGCCTGCGACAGCTGGTCGAGAGCCCGTCCTTCCAGGAGGCCGCGGCATGAACACCGAAGTCGGCGGCGGTTCACGCACGCTGAAATCCATCAACACCCTCATCACCGCGACGCTCGTGTGCGTGGTGCTCGGCGCGCTTGCCTGGGTAGCTGCGTACCTGCTGACCCTCGATGTCCTCTATGTCGTAGCAGGCATTCTTGCGGTAGCCGCCGTGGTGCCGCTGTTCCTCATGTTCGGTCGCGTGCGAGCCGTTGAGGCCGACATCGGGCATCGCGAAGCGCTGTCGCTCGCGCAGCGCAAGGAAACCGAACGCAACCAGCAGGCCATTCTGCGGTTGCTCGACGAATTGGCGCCGCTTGCGGACGGCGACCTGACCGTGCAGGCCACCGTGACCGAAGACATCACCGGCACGATTGCCGACTCCATCAACTACGCCATCGGCGTGTTGCGCGACCTGGTCAGCACCATCAACCAGTCCGCCATCCAGCTCGACGGCGCCACCCGGCAAACGCAGGCATTGTCCGCGCATCTGGCGAAGGCATCGAGCGCCCAGTCCAAGCAGATTGCCGGAGCCACCGAATCCGCCAGCAACATGGCGAGCAGCACCGAAGCCATCTCGGGAAATTCCGAACGTGCTTCCGACGTCGCGCGGCACTCGGTCGACGTCGCGCACAAGGGCGGCGACGCCGTGCGCCGCACGATCGACGGCATGAACACTATTCGTGAAACCATCCAGGAGACGAGCAAGCGCATCAAGCGGCTGGGTGAGAGTTCGCAGGAAATCGGCAACATCGTCGAGCTCATCAACGACATCGCCGAGCAGACGAACATCCTCGCGTTGAACGCGTCCATCCAGGCGTCGATGGCTGGCGACGCGGGCCGCGGCTTCGCGGTAGTTGCCGACGAAGTGCAGCGCCTGGCCGAACGCGCCGCTGCCGCCACGCGCCAGATCGAAACGCTGGTGCGCGCAATTCAGGCCGATACGAACGAAGCCGTCGTCTCGATGGAACGCAGCACCACCGACGTGGTGGGCGGAGCGTTACTGGCCGAAAACGCCGGCGCGGCGCTCGAAGAAATCGAGCAGGTCTCGAACCAGATCGCGAGCCTCGTGAACAACATCTTCAGCAGCTCGCGCCAGCAGGTGAGCGAAGCGCAGAAAATCGCGCGGAACATGCAAGTGCTCAAAGAGATTTCCACGCAGACCGCCGAATCGACCACGGCGACCTCGCAAAGCATCTCCAAACTTGCGCAGCTATCGGCCGCGATGCGTCAGTCCGCTTCCGGATTCCGTCTGCCCGGCGCGCCCGTTCCGCGCCAGGTGGCAGCGGCCGGCGCGGCGATTGCTGCTGCCGCGGCCGCCACGACCGGCGTCAGCGCCGCTCCAACGACCGGCGCCACCACACGCACGCGAACTGTATCGCTCGCTTCGTAACACGGACACGGACGTACGTACCTGAATGCCTGAAGTCGCCCTACAGACGCTCGATCTCGTTGGCCGCGAGCTGAACAACACGCTCGGTGAAGCGCGCACTGCGCTCGAGACCTACGTCGAGCAGCCCGAAAACGTGGTGCTGCTGCAGCGTTGCATCTCCGACCTGCATCAGGTCCAGGGTGTCCTGCGCCTGCTCGAAATCTTCGGCGCCGCGTTGCTGGCCGAAGAAATGGAGCAGGTCACTCAATACCTGCTGACCCCCGCAGCGCAGAAGAATCAGGCCGAAACACTCGACGCGCTCATGCGCGCCATGGTCCAGCTGCCCAGCTACGTCGAACGCGTGCTCGCCGGTGGCCGCGATCTCGCGCTGGTGCTGCTGCCGCTGCTCAACGATCTGCGCGCCGTGCGCGGCAGTCCGCTGCTGTCGGAAGGCACGCTGCTGCTGCTCAACCTCAAATCCGATCAGCAAGCCGCGCCTGTGGCTCCCAACGCCGGTGAACCGGCGCTTTCGGTGGCGCAGTGGGCCCGCCGTTTGCGCACGCGCTTCCAGCTGGGTCTGGTCGGCTGGATTCGCGGTGAGCGGCCGGAGCAGAACCTCGA
>DASTTJ010000226.1:0-15134 GCA_035760205.1 Steroidobacteraceae bacterium
GTGCTCACCCGAAAATGCGAGGCAAGCCCGCGCAGCAATTTGAAGTAGGAGCCCGGCTCGATTCGAGCCGAAGCATTGTCGCCCACCGCCTGCGACAAGGCCTCGGACAACAATTGGAGCGATCGATCGCCGCTCACCGGCGTCTTCGTCCACGGATCCGGCACGAAGAAACGCGCATTGCGCGTTCGGTTCTTGGCGTTCATCGGGGCGATCGCGCCCACGCTCTTGCCCGCACGCTCAAGACGTTCCCAGATCTGGTCGATATCACGATCGACGATGTCGCCGAGCCGAAAAACGCCGTGTTCGCTGAATGTTTGGCCCGTGTGGGCGGTAACCCACTGGATCCACGGCTCGAGGTGCTCGTATTCGGCTTCGGACGTTGTTTCGCTAAGTCCGTGTTTGGCTATTATGCCGGCGAGCGTCGGAAGCTCGCCCCGAGCGATGTAGCGTCGAACGAAGTCAAAATTGACCTCGTTGAGCTCAATTAGAAGCAGCGGATTTGGCATCGCGTAAGTGTCTTTCCAAAAGCTCGCGGTAGCTCGCGAGAGCATTGTCAATAACGTTCTGCTCGTCGAATCGCTCGGTGACAATTCGGTGCGCATTTGCACCGAATGTCAGGATCATGCGCGGGTCCGCCGCCATTTGCAGCATGGCACCAGCCAGCGACGCAGCATTGCCCCGCTCAACCAGCAGACCGTTCATGCCCGGCTCGACCACGTCACGGCAACCGGGAACGTCGGTGGCAATCAACGCGCGGCCCATCGCCCCACCTTCGAGCAGCGACCGCGGCAGACCCTCGCGGTATGACGGTAGAACCAGTACATCGGCCTCGGCGATGATCGCACGGACGTCGTCGCACTCCGCGAGCAGTGTGATGTCAGGCGAACTTCGCAGCACCGCGAGCTCGGTCGAATCCAACCTGCTCGGATTGCGTGCGTCTTCCCCGCCGAGCAGCAGGCAGCGAGCATCGGGAAAACGTGCGCGCAGCTCGGCGGCTGCGGCTTGGTATTCGAGGACACCCTTGTCTTTCAGCAGTCTGGCGATCATCAAGAATACGGGCGTGCTGCCCTGCTCGCTCGGCAGCGGCGCTGGCTGGAAGCGTTTCAAGTCGACGCCGGAGCCCGCGACCAATCTTGTCTTTTCATCGGCGACCAACCCGCGGCTGACAAACAACTCGCGATCCTGCGCATTCTGAAAATAGACCCGGTGCGCGTAACGCAGTGCCACGCGATACAGGATCTCGATCAGGCCGCGCACCCAACCACCCGCGGAAGTGAATCCGTAGCCGAGTCCGGTGATCGTGACGATCCGGACCGGAACCCGTGCGAGCGCGGCCGCAAGCGTCGCGAAAACCGCGGGCTTGATGGTGAATGCATGACAGACATCGATTCGCAGGGTGCGGAAGCGCCTCCACAGTACGAAAATGAGTCGCAGATCCGCGAGCGGCGAGAATCCTGAAAAGCTTATCGGCACTGCTTCGAAGCTGATCTGTGCGGCCCGCAGGCGTTCCTCGAAGCCATCGCCACCCGCGCCCATCGCAATGACCGAAGCGGCTTTGCTCGTGGCATTCAAGATGAGCGCGCGCCGGAAGATGTACAGAGTGCGTGCGCAGCGGGAAATGATCGCAATTTGCATGTGTTCGGGGCGAAGTCTAACGCAACCGCGTTGGTTCGCGCCCACCCAGCGTTGGCCCTTACCCGCCGTCATTGCGAAATCGCGCGCACGAGAGCGGCCTTCGACGAACACAGCGAGCGCATGGATTTCAATCTCGCGCATTCGCCGGCCGGCTTCGCGGCGCCTTTCCGACGCCGGCCCCTGCAGAAGCCTCTGGCTTGCTGGCGCGCGAACTGCGAATGAGGTTCTTGGTGCTGCGCAGACACCCAGAATGATGTGAAGTCCATCACATTCGCGGGTCGCGGCGGTTCATGAATGAGAATTGAGTCGCACTGCTGCGAACCCGCACGGACGCGAATTTCCGAATCTTCGATTCGCGCCACTCCTTAATCCAGCCCCCATCTCTAGATTGTCAACGGATCAACGATGCGCGCGTTAGACTTTCTGACCCGCGTGCACATCTGATACTTTTTTCTTTCCCGGAAGCCGCATACGCCGAGTCCGCCCAGATGATTTTAGATGCCGACCAGAACCGCATTGTGGCAACCGCGCGATGCATTTTTTTCGCAGCCTTGATTACCTGCGTACCTGCAGCCTGCGGCGGCGGCGGCGGCGGCGGCGGCGGGCCGACTATCGATGCGAACTCGCATGTGGGGATTGGGGCGCCCGCCCCGAAAATCGCCGGCGTTCAGGTTGTACAGAATGGCATTGTTGCACCTCGGCTCGCCGTGCGCTTCGAGGAGTTCGACGCCCCCGTGCTAGATCAGCTGCGGGATCGGGAGCAGTTAGAAGCCGTGATTGCCGGCGCGGACAGCGAATTCGAGAAAATGCTGGCACTCAAGGAGTGGGTGGCCGAGCAGTGGCCCGCAGGAAGCCCCAGCCCATATCCGCCCTGGAATGCTATCGACATCCTCGACTGGATCCGCCTTGGCGTCACGGGCGGGTTCTGCGCACAATATTCTCAAGTACTACTTCAGTCGATGGCGTCGCTCGGTATGACCGCGCGCTACGTCGAGATAGGGAGCACCTACAATCCATATGCTCATTTCGTCATCGAAGCCTGGTCGAATGACTACAACAAGTGGGTGGTTCTCGATGCTGACTACAACCTGCATTTCGAACGCGACGGCATTCCCCTGAGCGCTCTGGAAGTGCATGACGCTCTCTTGGCATCGCAGCTTGGCGATGTAGACGTTGTGCAGGGGGAGTTCCGCGAGGGGCACCCGGATCCGGAAGTCTGGCCGAAGTGGACAGTCGAGTTGTACTACTACCTCCGGTTCCACTTGAAAGCGAATCATCTCTCCGTAACCAATGAACCGCCGTTCGACCGATACGGCGACATGGTCGAGTGGAGCGATGAGGCAACTGTTCCTTGGGAGCAGAGCACCGAGCCATCCAGCTATAGAAAAGAGCGCCTGACCAATCAGGTGATCAGTGACCCTGGCTTGCTGAACAGCGCATTGAACCAGGTTGTCGCGACCGTGGATTCTCAGACCGAAGACGAGATTGTCCTGAGCTTCCAGAACAATGTCCTCGATTTCGAGCGCTACCAGATTCGCCTTTCTCACCCGCGAATGACCGCCGGTCCTTGGCAAGATCTCGACTCCGCGAGCTTCGTGTGGCGGCCGAGCGTGCTCGCACACGTGCTGGAGGTTCGAGGAGTCAACACTCGCGGCGTTCCGGGATTCACGACGATCGTGGTTGCGGATCTGACGTTGCATACCCGCCGCTAGTCCGCTTTCACACGGTGGGTCAGATTCTCGGGGCTGCGGAAGCTATCTACCGAGATCCGCGCGCGCTACGAGCCAGCCTTCTCGAAAGTAAATTCGTTGCATCCCAGGCGACCCCCGCATGTCTTCAAATGCAGGAGCTTGAAGTTCCGCTCGCTGAAGTACCGAAAGATCACGTCGGGGCTGGCAACTTCGAATGGCAGACCACCAACCCAATCAATGATGTCGTGCCATGGGGACATTCCCCGGTTCTTGGCGTACGTTCTCCAATGTCTGAATGGGTGCCCGGTCAACAAATCGTAGACCATCCTCGGACCCCAAAGCTGGATGCTCGCGGGCAGCACGATCAGCCACCTGAGGAATCGCGGGCACCGGTTATAGGCCTTCTTCACCCCGAGCCAGTAGCGGCTCCAGATGCCTTGATCGTTGTATATCGCGATGCAGAACCTGCCTCCCGGCCGCACGGCGTGTTGCGCGATCTCGATCGCCCGCCACATTTCGCCAGTGTGGTGCAGCACGCCCCACGAATACACTACGTCGAACTGACCCAACGAACTGACGAACTCAGAATCGAGGACTGAGCCACGCAGCACACGCCATTGCTCCTCCGCCGCTCCCTCGCGCCTTTTGAGCTCTTGCGTACATGCAACGCTGTTGGGGTCGAAGTCGAATGACGTCACGACTGCGTCGAGCCGGCGAAATGCGAGGCTCGAGACCCCGCTGCCTGAGCCGATGTCGAGCACGCTCTTGCCGCGAAACTCAAACCCGCGGAAGGCATTGCAAATCGCATTGATCGATTCGGTGATGCGCCCATCATCGAGACGGCGAAGAAATTTCGCCCAATTGCTGCCAAATTCGAAGCGTTCTCCGTCGGCAACTTCGTTAACGAATTCCTTGGCGATCTTCATGCGTCTCCTGAATCAGAATTTGCGCGTATTTTCCAGCCATGCCTGGAACATCAGTACATCCCAAAGGTAGTAACCCCAGTTTCTCGAGCCGGATAGATGCTCCGCCCATCTATTGCCGATTGGCTGAGCGTTGAAGAATCCTTCCGCAGTAAGTCGCGCTGGATTCAGGAGTTCTGCGGCCCATTCACGCAACGGACCTCGCAGCCAATAGTCAATCGGGATTCCGAATCCTGTCTTGGGCCGCTCGAAAAGTTCGCGCGGTACGTATTTATCGAGCAATTGCCGCAACAGCCATTTTCCCTTGCCATCGCGAATCTTCATTTGCATCGGCAACGTCCAAGCGAACTCGACCACGCGATGATCAAGGAACGGAACCCTTGTTTCAAGGGCCACGCGCATGGCCGCACGATCGACTTTCACAAGGATGTCGTCGGGCAGATAGGCGATCAGATCGATGAACATCATGTGATTTTCGAGCACCGGATTGTCCAGCCAGCCGGCCCTGTCCGTGACGTGCGTCAAGGGTTCGGTGCCATTGATGACAATGGAAGCCGGGTCTTTCCAGTGCGACAGCAATCCGTAGTACAGATCCGTCGAGTCGCGCGCACCGATATTCTCAGCAAGTTTCGCAGTCTTTTCCCGGAGTCGGGCGAATGCGGGTGGTTTCAGCCCCCTGCGCGCGTCACCGTCACCTGCCGATGCGTGCGCGCGCGTCTGCGCAAAATAACTGGCAATGCTCCCGCGAACTGCCCGTGGCACGAGCCGCAGATAGTTCCAAATGCGTGAAGTCATGAGATATCGCGTATATCCACCGAAGAGTTCATCCCCCGCGTCGCCTGACAGGCTCACGGTGACCCGATTGCGCGCCATCTTGGAAACAAGGTAGGTGGGGATCTGCGAGGAATCGGCAAACGGCTCATCGTAGATTTCGGGCAAGAGAGGAATGACCGCCCGCGTCTCTTCCGGGGTTACGTACAGCTCGGTGTGATCGGTGCCAAGATGAGCAGCGACCTTTTTCGCATACTGCGCTTCATCGAACTCCTTATCGCTGAATCCGATCGTGAAAGTTTTCGCGCGCGCCCTGCCGTGGGCCTGCATGAGCGCAACGATGAGCGACGAATCGATACCGCCCGAGAGAAAGGCGCCGAGTGGCACGTCTGAGATCAGCTGCGAAGAGACTGCACGCCCGATGAGCGCTTCCGCCTGCTCGATTGCCTCCCGATCGGAACCCTGGAATGGATTGGCGAGTCCGCGGGTCGCAATCTCGTGCGCACTCCAGTAAATCGTAACCTGGGGGTTGGCATCGCAGGCCGAAAACTCGGCAAATGTCCCCGGCGCCAGTTTGAATACGCCCCGGTAGATAGATCCTGGACTCGGCACGTAGTTGTGACGCATGTACAGCGTGAGGGCAGCGCGATCGATCTCGAGCGCATCCGCGGCGACCGCGCGAATCGTCTTGAGTTCCGAGCCGAAATAAAGCCGATTGCGAAGTCGGCCAAAGTACAGGGGTTTCTCGCCAACCCGGTCGCGGGCCAGCGTAAGCGTCCGCAGTTTCCGGTCCCATAAGGCGATGGCGAACATGCCGACGATTTTTTCGAGCGTCTTGCGCGTCCCGTACGCTTCCAGCAACGCGAGCAAGGTTTCGGTATCCGAATGGCCCCGCCAGTTCACCTTCCCGGATTGTGCCTCCAGCTCCTCGCGCAACTCGAGGTGGTTGTAAATCTCGCCGTTCAGGACGAGAACCAGGCGGCCCGAGTTTGATAACATCGGTTGATGGCCGGCCGAAGAGAGATCCTGGATCGCGAGGCGACGCTGTCCGATTCCAACTCCGTCGTCCCTGCTCACCCAGACGCCTGAATCATCGGGACCGCGGTGGACGATGCAACTGAGCATCTTGTGCACGGTCTCTTCGACGAGGTCACCAGACCTCGCATCCCAGGCACCAGCGATTCCACACACTAACGTTCTCTCTCTATTGCTCTGGATATTGGACCGCGGCTACTTGCACGATGCAGCGGCCGGCTCAGTGTATAGCTTCATGTAGCGTTCGATCATTCCTTCAATGGCATAACCGGCGCGTATCTGTTCGCGCGCAGCCAGCGACGCGTTGTGCTTTTGACCGGCATCGAACCGGGCAATTGTGGCCAGATGGCGCGCGATTGACTCCGCATCGCCGACCGCGCTCAGAAAGCCTGCATCGCCGAGCAGCAATGGCACATCACCGACGTTGGTGCAAACACACGGAACCCCGCAAGCCATGGCCTCGCCGACCACGTTCGGAAACCCTTCGGCCTTGGATGTCATGCACAGGGCGTCGAGCGCCGGATAGAGTTCCTCGGTATTGCTCCATGCTCCCAGCAGGTCGACCTTGGCTTCAGCCGCGTACCGATTCACCATCAGGCGCAGTGCGGCGTTATTCGCCGTGCATCCAGGCCCAACTACCAGGATTCGCGCACTGCTGTGCACGCGCGCCAGTGCCGCGACGGCGCGAAAGAAAGTTGCGTGATCCTTTACCGGATGAAAGCGCGCGACGATGGCAATCACGAATTCCGCATCCGTAATTCCCAAACGCCTCCGCGTCTGCGATCTGGCAGACGGATCGGGAACAAACTTGCGGATATCAAAGCCATTTGGGATTACACAGCTGCGATCACTGCGGTATCCCTGCAGGTTGTGCTGATCCTTCGACAGCACGGAGTTGTAGACGACGACAGCCGCGTCTCGCGAGCATCTGGCGCCCGCTCGAATCACGGCACGGGTCAATGGCCGCTCGTGCCGAATATCGTAGAGCGACTGGCGGATGCCGAATATCAGCTTAGCGGACGGCGCAAACCAGCGGCCAAGCCAAATCGCCGCAAGATTCCCGTGGTACATCCAGCCATGGATTACATCCGGCCTGCTGTCGCGAACAAACTGCCGCAGATGCGCAAGCCTGGGCAACGCCGAGATTGGATGATCAAGCAACAAGTTCAACGATCGAGCGCACGCTTCACTCGTCGACTTCCACAGCGGGCCCTCGTTGGACAGCGCCAGCAAGTGATGCACAACTCGCGATGAATCTGAATGTGCGATAAGTCTGGCGAGCATCGCCTCCGCCCCGCCCTCGCCCATTCCGGTCGTGACGTGAAGAACATTCACCGGTGCTGTCATTGTCGACTCGACGCTGCGTCTTCGCTCTCTAGCCGCAGATCGATGGCGCGGCTGATGAATGCAACGAGCACGATCCCCGCATAGGCGGTCATCTGGTAGTCATTGAATGCCACGATGGTTGACAACGCACCTAGCAAGACGAGCGTGCCAATGCGCGTGCGACTCGTGAAGTTGTATCCTGAGTTCAGGCGTTCGGCCCGGCGTCCCAAAGAACGCAGGAAAAAGAAGATCAGAATGGGCCCGGCCCATCCTGCCGCGAGCGCTGCATTGATCGGCCATGGCCCGGCCATGTCTGAGACGTTGGTGCTGCCGAAGGGTTGCGCGATTGCGGTGGCGAGGTTTTCCGTGGCCGCGAGGCCACGCACCGTCACGGAGGCGTTCTTCGCGAGGAAATCTCCGTATTGGGCGAGAACGGCTATGCCCGCAATTATGGCGTCGTATCCGACGCGTTGGATTGCGAAAAGGTAGCCCGCGAGCAACAACAACGTGCCATATGAGAATGCAAATCGCAGCGGCACAAAGGTGAGCATCACTAGCCACAGCGCCGAGAAGGCGCACGAGAGCAGCACCGAGCCCGAGAATGACAACAGACAGAATGCCAAGATGACCAAGGCCAGCCCGAAGTACAACCGGCGATTCATGAGGATTGCCAGGCACGCGGGCAACATGAAGTAGACCACGTTCAGCGATGGCTCCATGGTGAAACTCTGCATACGCGCGATCGGACGGCCAAAGAGGTTGAAAATCTGTTCGCGAAACAGTCCGAGGTACATGGCGGGATGTTTTACGCTGTTTTCGATGGTGCCGGCATCGGTGACGAACAGACGGAAAGCGCCAAGCTCCGGTGAATTGAACAACAACACCCACTGCAGCAGCGCCATGCTGGCGAACAGTGTCGCCAGCCAGACGAGCACGCGGGCCCCGATCCAGAATGTTTCGCGCGGTGCCGATGAGATCACGAGCAACGCAAGTAGAGCGGCGAGCGCATCGAACACATAAAGTGTCTGCCGCCGCAGAGCCAGCTCGGTGACCAGCATCGCAAATACAAAACCCATTAGCGGATTGATCGACCTCAACCTGAAGTGCAGACCGACGTGCACCGCGCCCGCGATCAGTGAGAATACGAGAAAGACCTGCACGTACCGCTTGATGCCGAGCACTTCCGCAATCAAGAACGAACCGGAGGAATAGGCGAGCAAAATCGCCGCGACCAGAGCGACCAGCGTCAGCGGCACGCGCACACCGCCCGCCGCTGTTTCGACCTGCACTTCGCCGGCTACAAGGGTCATGGCGCGTTCTTCGAGCCGTGGCTCGCATGACGCCGGGTGGAAGCTACCAACGTTGTGACGATCGACTTGATGCGCTCGCCGAAAAGCAATCGCCTGCGCCGCGCGGCGCGCATGTGATCGATCGACAATTGCCACGCGCCCAGATGGTAATAGATGCGGCCAAGGCCGTAGTGCAGCCAGCCGGGTGAAAGCTCGCGCCATTCAGGATCGTGCGCCAGGTATCGCTCGCGAAAATCCTCTAGGTTGCGCAACAGGCGCTCCGGGGTGAGCAGATTGTTGCCGCCGCGCCAGTAGTAACCGAGGGTAGCGGGCACACGGACGAACCGATCGGTCAAACGCGCTGCGCGCAACCAGGCGTCGAAATCCTCGTATCCCACCTGCGCGGGTACTTCCGAGAATCCGCCGATTTCCGTGAGCAGCGTTCGACGCATGACCACGCTGGAATTCGACATCGCATTGCCGTGAATCAGCAAGTCGTTGAACACCGGCGTTTGCACTGTGCGCGTGCGCGTGCGCCGCCAATGCAGGCGTTGTCCGTTCTGATGCACGATGTACATCGCGTGGTAGGCAATGTCCGCGCCGCCGCGAAGTGCCGCGACGCACCGCTCGAGCTTGGCCGATTGCCACCAGTCATCGGAATCGAGCAGTGCCACGAATTCGCCAGTAGCCGCGCGAATGCCGGCGTTGCGTGAGCGCGCGACGATGCCTTCATTGTGGATTTCGAGGAAGCGGATGCGCGCGTCATTGAAACTTTCGACCACCTGCCGCGTATCGTCGGTGGAATGGTTATCCACCACGATCGCCTCCCAGCGCCCGGTGGTTTGTTGCAGCACCGACGTCAACGCGCGGCGCACGTCGGCGGCGCGGTGGTACGTCGGAATGACCACCGAAACTTCGGGGGTCATGCGGCTGCCGCCTCGCGCGCGCAGAACGCGATCAAGCGGTCCAGCTCGTGGTTCCTGGCTTCAGGCAGCGGCGCAAAGCCGGTGGCGCGCAGCCGCTGGGTCCGATATTCGAGCGGGCTGGTCCCGACCGTATCCGCCCGCGTGCCGGTGGAGAGCGGAGGCGTAAAGCGCAGATTCGCCGTGACGCGTGCCGCGATTTCGTCGGCCAGTTCGGTGAGCATAGGCGCCCAGTCGCCGCCGACATTGAAGATTGCGTCGCTCAGGCGCGCGGCGGGCGCCGCGCACAGATGATGCAGCGCGCGGCAGACTTCCGACATGGCGACAAAGTCGCGTCGCTGGCGCCCGGCAGTGTCGAGAACCATGCGGCGCGCACGCACCGCCTGTCGTACGAGATCGTTGGCGACCAGCTTCCAGCAATCGTCGGCCGCATCCGCAGGCGCGCCAAAGGAATTGGAGAGGCGCACGATCAATCCGTCGATCTCGCCGCGCCTGCGCGCGCCGAGCACCAGTTGCTCCGCGGCGAGATGACTCTGTCCATAGGGATGCTGGGGCAGCACCTCGGTTTGCTCGTCCACGATTCCGGTGAGCGCTGCTCCGTAAACATGTGCACTCGAAACGTAAATCAGGCGTAGTACACGTTGCGAAGCAGCTGCGGCAAGCAGCGCGGCGATCGTGGCGCTGCGCGACTCGATCGCGGCCGCCGGATCGCGCCCGCATTCGGCCGCATTCATGCCGGCAAGGTGCACGACGACATCGCAGCCCGCGCACAGCTCTGTCAGACGGCGCTGGTCGCGCGGATCGAGCGATAATTCCACGCGCGCATTGGCGTGGCGGCTGCCGGCAGTGGCATCGCTGCGCGTGGTCAGCGTTAGGAAATGATCCGGCTCCCCGGCCAGCCACTCGGAGAATCGTCCCCCGATGTAGCCCAGGCCGCCGGTAACGAGCAATCTCAAGGGGCTTTCAACCCAGCTTGCAGGAGCGGCAGCGCGCGCGAATCGAAGAACGATTCCAGCGCAAGAGTCTCGCTCTCCCCCGCTTCGTGCGCGATGTCGGCGCAGTTGGTGACCAGGGCGGCCGAATCGCTCAGGCAGGCAAAGCCATACCAGAGCATCGGCGGAATCGTGAGACGCACGTAGGCATCGGGCCGGCCCAACTCGTACACCTGCAGAGCTCCCCGCGTTGGCGACTGTTCGCGCGTATCGGCGATGACGAAGCGTACGCGGCCAATCGGTACCACCAGATTCTGTGTCTGGCGGCTATGGCGTTTCCAGGCCTTGAGGACGCGCGGCCGGATTTCGGAAAAATAGCACTCGCCGAAGCCGCGAAATCCCTCTGCGCCGGCGCGCAACATGTGCAGCACCGCACCCCGCTCGTCGGTGATCTGTCGCAGCGTAGTAAGCACGACGCCATCGATCGGCCCGCTCATGAGGCTGCCCAGGCGATATCCCGTTGTGCGGCCAGCGCGGTGTAGCGGTCGATCTGCGCATTGGCGAACTCGGCTATCGAACCGCGCTTCTCGTGCCAGGCGCGGTACCAGTCCACGGTAAATTCGACCGTCTCGGGAAACAGCAATGCGGCGCGCCATTGCACATGGAACAGCGCCTTGTCGCACGACAGCTTGAGCAGCGTTGCCTCGTGTCCGCGCTGCGCCATGCCTTCGGGAATCTGCCAGCGAACGCCCGGCCAGCGCCTGGCCATCGCATCGATGAGCTGCGCCACGGTCTGATTGACGTTGGCGTCGGGTCCGAAATTAAACGCCTCGCCGTTGAGGCGCGGCAGGTCACCTAACAATCTCGCACCCAGCCATAGATAGCCGCTCAACGGCTCGAGCACGTGTTGCCAGGGCCGCGTCGCCTGCGGGCTGCGCACCAGCACCGGTTCGCCGCGCGTCCAGGCGCGCATGCAGTCAGGAACGATGCGGTCCTCGGCCCAGTCGCCGCCGCCGATGACATTGCCAGCGCGCGTGGTCACCACGCGTGTACCGCCGTGACGGAAGAACGAGTGGTAGTAAGAGTGTGCGACTAGCTCGGCGACGCTCTTTGAACCGCTGTATGGATCGTGGCCGCCCATGGCATCGGTCTCGCGATATCCCCAGCACCACTCGTCATTGCGATAGGCCTTATCGCTCGTGATGAGCACGGCGATTTCGACCCAGGGCCGCGTGCGCAGACACTCGAGCAGGTTGACCATGCCCATGCCGTTGGTCTCGAAGGTCGTGGCCGGATCGGCATACGAGCGTCCCACCAGCGACTGCGCCGCAAGGTGGAAGACGATTTCGGGGCGGAACTCGTCAATGGCGCGGGCCAGCGCGGCACGATCACGCACATCGCCGGCAATGTGGCGCAGCTCACCAGCGAGCCCGAGAATCTCGAAATTCGAAGGCTGCGTCGGCACGTCGAGTGAGTATCCGGCCACCTCCGCGCCGAGGTGCTTCAACCACAATGCGAGCCACGAGCCCTTGAATCCCGTGTGCCCGGTCACGAGCACGCGCCTGCCGCGATAAGCGTTTGCAAAGCTCATCGGTGCGTCACTTCAACCATGGCGGGTTACCCGTCGCCCACGATGCCTCGAGCGCATTCTTGTCCCGCAGGGTATCCATCGATTGCCAGTAACCCGAGTGATGGAAAGACATGAGTTGTGAGTCGTGCGCCAGCTTCTCGAGGGGCGCGCGTTCCAGAATCGTTTCGTCGTTCGCGATGTAATCGAACACCGCGGGCTCGAACACGAAGAAGCCGCCGTTGATCCAGCCTTCGCCGGTCTGCGGTTTCTCGGCGAAACTTTCGACGCGATTGTCGACAATCTGCAAGTCGCCGAAACGCGCGGGCGGACGCACCGCGGTGACGGTAGCCAGTCGGCCATGCGAGCGATGAAACGCGAGCAGCGCTTTCAGATCGACGTCGGCCACGCCGTCGCCGTATGTCAGCATGAAGGTGCCGTGTTCCTGCAGTTTCGACTTTAGGCGCAACAACCTTCCGCCGGTCTGCGTGTTTGCGCCCGTGTCCACCAGGCTCACGCTCCAGTCTTCGACGGTCGGGTTCGAGTATTCGACGGCACCGCTCTTGAGATGCACCGTGATGTCGCTCTGGCGCGGGTGATAGTTGAGGAAGTAATCCTTGATGACTTCGCCCTTGTAGCCGAGCGCGAGCACGAAATCGCGCAAGCCCGCGCGCTCGTAGATGCGCATGATGTGCCACAGGATCGGACGGCCACCGATTTCGACCATGGGTTTCGGCCTGACCTGGGTTTCCTCGCTCAATCGCGTCCCAAGGCCGCCGCATAGGATCACCACTCTCATGGCTGAATGCCTTCCCGATTGTGCGGGTCAAATTTGGATTGATTCGGGTACTTCATGCGGTTCATAGGTCCTTAAGTAGTCAGCGCTACGCGGCGTCGATACCGAGCAAACTCGCCGCCTCGCGCGGCGCTCCAAACGTGATATATGCGCCCGGAACGCGCAACCGGTAACGATAAACACCCGGAGCCAGTTCCTGGACCTCGAGGTGCGTCCAGATCTGCGTGCTGTGCCTTTCGAACAACGGAACGCTGCAGATATGCACAACCTCGAAACCGCGCTCGAGCGCCTCGATGACGGCCGCGGTTGCGCCGAAAATGACGGTCTGGCGGGCAACTTCGGGGTCTTCGCACATACGACTGGCGTATCGCCCGGCAATCGCTTCGAGCCGCTGCGCCAAAGCGCGATGCCTCGCGTCACCCGCCATGACTGGATGAATCCGCACTTCCCAGCGCGGCATGCTTCCCTCCGGCGCGGCGCGCACGTAGGCCTCGAATGCAACGGCAATCGCTTCACTGTCGCAAGCGTACGGCAACAACACGCGTCCGGCGAACGCGGGCTCGCGATCGCGCGCATACCGAAGTGAGGGAATGGCCTGCACGTTTTGCGCGGGCCAGCCAAGTTGTCCGCTCAGGATCTCAGCCTGACCCGTTCCATTGACCAGCAACCGCTCCGGCGCGCCGGCGCGAAAGACGTAATCCGTCGGGAGCGCCGGTAGCACCGCGTGCATGTAACCGATCGTTTCGATCTTCGGGTCGTGCCGCTTCGCCGCGAGGAAAGCGGCGTGCTGGAATGGTTGGCCTTCGTAGGGGACGAGCACCTTGCGGATCGTGGTGCGGCGCAACTCTATGGTGATGGCTTCCGCGACGGCGTGCGCGTGCGCCACGATGGACGAGCAGCGGCGCGGCCGAGGCAGCGCGTCGCGTGCGCTGACGCCCTGCACGCGGATTGGCGTGGCGTTCGCGCATCGGGCACGCGCGTCAAGGGTGTCGCGGCAAAAGATGCGCACGTTGGGCGCGAGTTTCAATGGCGGCGACCCGTCAACCAACAACAGGAACCACAAGGTCCTGGGCACATCACGCGCCGCCAGCCCAAAATACCGGTCGCTGTAGCCACCTTGAGAATCGAAATCGCCCGGCAACGCCCACGAGATGATGAGGTTGTCGAAATTCGTGGCAGACGCGGGATCTGCCACCAGGAGGTAACCCGTGCCGCGCAACCAGCGCAGCGAATCGAGCGTGCGCAAAATCAAGCGACTCGGCTCGGCGCGCCAGCCGTGAGCAATGCGCCGCAAGCGCGCCTGGCCCTGCGTACGCGCCCATGCCGTCATGTAGCACTCGGGTTCGAACGCAACATCGCGGCCGCGGCGTATGCGTTCGGCCGTGAACTCGCATGCGCCCAGAATCAGTCGCGCCTGGAGAGTTCCCACAGTGTCGGCTTCCTCGCTCATCAAACGCTCGCCGCGAGCAGCTCCGGCGGCAGGTCAAGCACCATACGCGTGGGTTCGCTGCCCGCAACGCGCTTCTGAACCGCAATGACGCAGAACACGACTTGGCTGAACGGTGTCACTGCGGTCGGGCTCGGTGCCCCGTTGTAGCCGAAACCGCGGATTGCGGCGGGGTTCAACGAATTGAATAGGCCTAACAATTCGCGCAAGTTCAGTACGACATAGGGCGCAGCTTCGCCTTCCTGCTTGCCCTCAAAGTTGATGTACTGCCAGGAGCGTCGCATGTCGTTGACCGTAGCGCCGGTAGTGAGGCGGAAACTGGATACGAAATGACCGCCCGGCTTCACGTAGCGCCACGCGGCAGCGAACATTGCAGAGAATTGCAGGTTCCAGTCGATGCAGCCGAGCGATGCCACCATGTCGAAACTCGAGTCGGCAAGCGCGCCGGGGGGCGGATCGAGGATGTCGGCGGCGAGAAACCTGCCCTGCGGGTAAACATTCTGCGCGCTTTCCGCGGCCTGGCGATTGATCTCGACGCCGGTATACCGCGTCAGACCGAACTTCTCGCGCAGTGCCAGGCCGAGTCCGCCGCAGCCACAGCCGATGTCGAGCACCGCGCTGCCCGCGCCGAGCTCGAGCGCGCTGAAGATCACGCGCTCGGATTCGTAGAACTGGTCCCAGCGCACGCGGTGGGTTCTGTAGAAGGCCTCGATTTCAGGCGACTTGTATTCGATATTCTTCGCTTCGGACATGATTCAACCCGCCTGTGCCAGCGGCGCACGGTAGATAGATGCGAGCT
>DASTTJ010000227.1:0-4390 GCA_035760205.1 Steroidobacteraceae bacterium
GCGGCGGCGATCACTCGCAACTCGGCGCGGTCGACGCGGAAGCCTTCTGTCTCGAACAGGGCCTGTCGCGCTATGACGCGCGCCTGGTCGCGTGGCTGGTGCAGAACCATCTCGAGCTCTCCGTCACGGCCCAGAAACAGGACATCTCCGATCCGGAAGTCATCAACGCCTTCGCGCGCAGAGTGGGCGACGAGAGTCACCTCGACTATCTCTACGTGTTGACCAGCGCCGACGTACGTGGCACCAACCCCAAGCTGTGGAATTCCTGGAAGGCCTCGCTGTTCCAGGAATTTTACGAACGCGTGAAACGCGCGCTGCGCCGGGGTCTCGAAAGCCCGATCGATCCCGATGAGCTGATGCGCGAAACCCAGGACGGCGCGCGCAAGCTGCTCGCCGCCAGCGGCCGCATCACGGCGCCCGAGATCACACGCGCCTGGGAACGCCTCACCGCGGCCTACTTCCTTCGGCATACGCCAGAAGAAGTGGCCTGGCACACGCAGTTGCTGGCCGATCGCGAGCCGGGCAGCGAAGATCCGCTGGTCGCGGTGCAATCGAGCAGCGAACGCGGCACCACCGCCATCCTCGCGTTCGCGCCGCATCGCTACAACAGCTTCGCGATCACCACCGCGGTGCTCGACCAGCTCGGTCTCAATATTGTCGACGCAAGGATCACGCCCACCGGCGACGGCTTCAGTCTCGACCTCTATCACGTGCTCGAAGAAGACGGCGCGCCCATTTCCGACAGCGAACGCATCGGCGAAATCGAGCGCGCTTTGTGGCGCGCGCTGCAGCACCCCGATGAGGCGCCCGTCACGGTCACGCGGCGAGTGCCGCGCCAGGCGCGCATGTTCCGCACTTCGACGCAGATCGCGGTCACGGTGGATGAACGCAACCGCCGTTCGGTGCTCGAGCTCATCGCCGGCGACCGCCCCGGGTTGTTGTGCGACGTTGGCAAGGTGCTCATGGAAGAACGCGTGGACCTGCTCGCCGCGAAAATCATGACCGTCGGCGAGCGCGCCGAAGACGTGTTCTATCTCGCCTCCCTCGCAGGCCTGCCGCTCGACGAGGCCGCGGCCACGCGGCTGCAACAACGCCTGTCCGGCGCGCTCGATCGCCGCGCCGCCGCGTGAACGGCCGGCTCGAACTACTCGCCGCGTACCCGTTCGAGAGATTGGCGCGCTTGAAGAGCGGAATCACGCCGCCCGCTTCCCTGCCGCACATCGCCATGTCGATTGGCGAACCCAAACACGCCCCGCCTCCGTTCGTCATCGAAGTGCTGCGACGCGAGCTCACGAAGCTCGACAGCTATCCCGTCACCGCGGGACTGCCCGAAACACGCGCCAGCTTCGCCGCGTGGATGGAGCGTCGCTTCAACGTCGGCGTTTCGCCGGACACCATGGTGCTGCCGGTGAACGGCACGCGCGAGGCGTTGTTCTCATTCGTGCAGGCCATGGTCAGCACCCGCGTCAGCACGTCTCAGGTGCACGGCAAGCCCGTGGTCGCGATGCCGAACCCGTTCTATCAAATCTATGAGGGCGCGGCGTTGCTCGCGGGCGCGGAGCCGCTGTTCCTCAACACCACGGCCGGCAGCCGGTTTCAGCCCGATCTCGACGCTGTTCCCGATGACCTCTGGAAGCGCTGCGAAATCCTGTTCCTCTGCAGCCCCGGCAATCCCACCGGCGCCGTGTTGTCACTCGAATTCCTGCGGCACGCGCTCACACTGGCCGATAAACACGACTTCATCGTCGCATCCGACGAGTGTTACGCGGAGCTGTACCGCGACGAAAACTCGCCGCCACCTTCGCTGCTGCAGGCAGCGCTGGCCCAGGGACACAGCTCGTTCGAGCGCTGCATGGTGTTTCACTCGCTGTCGAAGCGATCGAGTGTTCCCGGGCTGCGCTCGGGCTTCGTCGCGGGCGACCCGGCGCTGATCAAGCCCTATCTTCTGTATCGCACCTATCACGGCTGCGCCATGCCGGTGCCGACGCAGCTCGCCAGCATCGCGGCCTGGAACGACGATGCACACGCGGCCGCCAACCGCCTGCTGTATCGCGAAAAATACGCACGCGTGTTGCCGATCCTGGCGCCGGTGCTCGACGTGGTCGAGCCCGACGGCGCTTTTTATCTATGGCCTGACGTGCAGCGTGACGACGAATCGTTTACGCGCGACTTGTACGCCACGCAGAATCTCACCATCCTGCCGGGCAGCTATCTCGCGCGGGACACGCGCGCGGGCAATCCCGGGCGGCAGCGCGTGCGCATCTCGCTGGTGGCGCCGGTGGAAGAATGCGTCATCGCTGCGCAGCGCATCCGAACATTCCTGGAGACGACTTAAGTGACCGACCTCGCGACCCTCGCCGCCACCATCGATGAAGCCTTCGAACGGCGCGCGGACATCAACGCGAAGAATTCGCCACCCGCCGTGCGTCATGCGGTCGAAGAGAGCATCGAACTGCTCGACTCGGGCCAGACACGCGTCGCGGAAAAGAAGAACGGCGAGTGGACCGTGAATCAGTGGCTCAAGAAGGCCGTGCTGCTGTATTTCCGCACGCACGACAACGTCGTCATGGACGCCGGCTACACCCGTTTCTTCGACAAGGTGCCGCTCAAGTACGCCGCGCGCTCGCAGGCGGACGATGGCGACGCCCTGCACGCAGGAGGCACGCGAATCGTCCCGCCCGCCGTGGCGCGTCGTGGCTCCTACATCGCGCCCAACACGGTGCTCATGCCGTGCTATGTGAACATCGGCGCGTACGTGGACAGCGGCACCATGGTCGACACCTGGGCCACGGTCGGGTCCTGCGCGCAGATCGGCAAGAACGTACATCTCTCCGGCGGCGTCGGCATCGGCGGCGTGCTCGAGCCGCTGCAGGCTTCACCCACCATCATCGAAGACAACTGCTTCATCGGCGCGCGTTCGGAAGTGGTCGAAGGCGTCATAGTCGAGGAAGGCTCGGTGATCTCCATGGGCGTGTTTATCGGCCAAAGCACAAAAATCTTCGAACGCGCCACGGGCAAGATCCTGCAGGGACGCATTCCCGCCGGCTCGGTGGTGGTGTCGGGCAACCTGCCCTCCCCCGATGGCAAGTACTCGCTGTACTGCGCGGTGATCGTCAAGCGCGTCGACGCGCAGACTCGCGCGAAGACCTCGATCAACGAACTGTTGCGCCCCGACTGAAATGGGGAAATGGGGACATTCCTCATTAAGATGTAACAATCGGATGGGTTGAAGTCCTGGCAGGTGCACGCGCAGATTGTTACAACTAAATGAGGAATGTCCCCATTTCCATTTCACCCATTTCACGCGCTGCAGAACTGATCGCCGGCCTTGGCCTCGAGCCTCATCCCGAGGGCGGGTTCTACCGCGAGATTTTCCGCTCCTGTCTCCTGATCCAGCCTGCGGACGGCCGCGGTGCAAGGGCGGCGCTCACGACTATCTACTTCCTTCTGCCGGGTGGCGAGGCCAGCCGCTGGCACCGTGTCACTTCAGACGAGGTGTGGCATTTCTATGAAGGCGCCGGCCTCGAATTGCTCGAGCTCGATGCCGAATGCCGCTCGCTGTCAGTTCATCGGCTCGGTCCGCTCGCCGCGGATTCCCAGGCTCCCGTGTGCACGATTGCCGCCGGCCGGTGGCAGGCCGCGCGCCCACTCGGCGACTACGCGCTGGTGGGCTGCACGGTGAGCCCCGGCTTCGATTTCGCCGACTTCGCGATGCTGGCCGACGATGCTGTCTGCGCTGCGCGCGTGCGCTCGGCGTGGCCCGACCTCACGCCGCTCATCTGATCGGGTGCGCGCGTCAGCGCGAACTTTTCAACGCATCGATGACGCGCGCCAGGGTCGCGACACCGCGGCGTATGGACTCCGGGTCCACCGACCCAAACCCCAGCAACAACGCGTTAGGGCAATTGCCCCCGCCGAAGTAATACGCCGACAGCGGCATGCTCTCGATGCCGTGCGCCGCAGCCTCGGTGTGCAGGCGCTCGGCGCTGACTCCATCCACCTCGACGACGGCGTGCATGCCGGCGCGCACCGCACGCAATCGCAACGGCGCGCCCGATCGGTCGATGGCCACGCGAAGCGCGTCGAGGCGCTCCGCGTACGCCGCCTGCATGCGGCGAACATGGCGCGCGTAGTGGCCGCGACTGATGAAGGCGGCGAGCACCATCTGCTCGAGCACCGGCGGGTGAAGATCGGTAGCGAGGCGCGCCGTGATGAATCCAGACTGCAGATCTCGTGGAACGATGAGGAACCCCAGCCGTAGTGCCGGAAAGAGCGACTTGCTGAACGTGCCGACATAGATGACGCGCCCATCCGGGTCGAGAGCGTGCAGACACGGCAGCGGCTGGCTTTGATAGTGGATGTCGCAGTCATAGTCGTCCTCGATGATCCA
>DASTTJ010000228.1:0-6652 GCA_035760205.1 Steroidobacteraceae bacterium
GCATCCGCCGCCTCTACGGCGAGCTCGAGAAGCGCCAGATCGGTTTCCGTCCGCACGTGTGGCTGTCCGAGGAGTGGTTCTCGCCCGACGGCGTGCCCGGCATCGCGGTGCCGTTCTACCTCGCGCATCCGCGCCTCGAACGGCTCGAGCGCCGCATGATGCGCAACGTCGAAGGTGGCAGCGCCGAAAGTGCGATGCGCATCCTGCGTCACGAGGCGGGCCACGCCATCGACACCGCGTATCGCCTTCGTCGCCGCAAGCGCTGGCGCGAGATCTTCGGGCCGGCTTCACTGCCGTATCCCGATACCTATCGTGCGCGGCCGGGCAGCCGCCGCTACGTCCAGCATCTGGGCGAGTGGTACGCGCAGGCGCATCCTTGTGAGGACTTCGCCGAGACCTTCGCCGTCTGGCTCAAGCCAAACTCCTCGTGGCGCCGCACCTACGCGCAATGGCCGGCGTTCCACAAACTCGAGTTCGTCGATGAATTGTTGACCAGCGTGCGGGACGAGCGCGCCCCGGTGCGCAATCGCGAAGTGGTCGAACCACTGCGCGAAAACACGCACACGCTGGCCGATCACTATCGCCGCAAGCTGCGCCGTTACAGCATGTACCGGCGCACGGTCACCGATCACCTGCTCGAGCGCGTGTTCACCGCGGAACGCAAACGCCGCGCGAGCCGGGCGAGCACTTTCCTGCGCGCGCACGGCCTGCACCTGGTCAACGCCACGATGCGCGAGCTGCACGCCGAGCGCTACAGCGTCGAGCAGATCCTGCGCATCGTCGTCGAACGCGCCGACAAGCTGGCAGTGTGGGTGCGCGGCAGCCGGCGCGACGCGCTGCGCCACGCTCGCTGGATGCTGGTGTACCTGACGCGGTTATACGCGCAGGGTGAAAGTCCGCGCCTTTCACTATGAAGCGACTGCGGACGCTGGTCGTCGTTCATTCCACGCTCGTTCCACCCGATACGCTCGAAGGGCACAGCGAAAAAGAAATCGAAGAATGGCGTACCGAGTACGACGTGGTCTCGACGCTGAAGAAGTCCGGCCACGAGGTGCGCTGTCTCGGCATTTCCGACAGCGTCGAAGAGCTGCGCAGCGTGATCACCGAATGGAAACCCGAAATGGTGTTCAACCTGCTCGAGGAGTTCGACGGTATCGTCACCTACGATCAGCACGTCGTCGCGTTCCTGGAGCTGCTGCGCCAGCCTTATACCGGCTGCAATCCGCGTGGGCTGCTGCTGGCGCGGGACAAGCCGCTATGCAAACAGCTGCTGTCTTTTCACCGCATTCCTTCGCCGCAGTTCGCGGTGTTCCGGCGCGGGATCAAGCTGCGCCTGCCTCGCAAGATAAAATATCCGCTGTTCGTGAAGTCCACGACCGAAGACGCCTCGCTCGGCATATCCCAGGCCTCCATCGTCAACGACAAAAGCCAGCTCAAACAACGCATCGAGTTCGTGCACGATCAGGTGGAGTCGGATGCGCTGGTGGAGGAATACATCGAGGGACGCGAGCTCTATGTCGGCGTGATGGGCAATGACCGGCTCACGCGACTTCCCATCTGGGAAATGGTGTTCGGCTCGATGTCGGAGTCCGGCGCCGGCATCGCGACGCGCCGCGTGAAGTGGGACAAGAAGTACCAGAAGAAACACGGCATCACCACGTACGAGGCCAAAGACATCCCGCCCGCGGTGGTGGCGCGGCTCGACAAACTATCGCGCCGCATCTATCGCTGCCTGGGGCTTTCGGGTTGCGCGCGCCTCGACTATCGGTTGACTGCCGACGGGCAGATTTACGTGCTCGAAGCGAATCCCAATCCCAACCTTGCGGCGGACGAGGACTTCGCACAGTCGGCGCTCGCCGCCGGCGTGAGTTATCCCGAACTGCTCGAAAAACTGCTTACGTTGGGTGGGGGTTATCAGGCAGAGTGGCGCGCCTATTACGGCTGAGACCAATTTCGGCTGAGAGGATAGTCATGAACACACTGCAACGCCTCGCCGGCGCTCTGGCGCTGATTGCCGGTCTCTGCGGCTGCGTCACGCAGCAGCAGAAGGACCTGCAGGCCATCGAGAAATTCAAGAAGGACACAGCGGGTCAGTACCAGAGCGACAGTGGCGCGCAGCTATTCATCGTGCCGGTGCGCTCGCGCATGGTCACGGATGAGGCCATGTACGTCGAACGCAGTGATGCCCACGGCGCCGTCGGCCGCCTGCTCGATCTCAAGATGTCCGCCGATGGCAAGAAGGTGCTCCTGCTCGCGCTGACCTTCACGCAGGAAGGGCAGTGGCGCAACCTGCGCGAGAACCCCGAGTTGTTCACCGCGTTGCTGCCGAAAGACGTGCGGCCCGCGGGCACCTGCGAGATCCAGCCGGCTCCCGACCTGAACTCGGTGAATTACTCCTGCAGCGGCTCGAAGCCGGAGTTGTTCATACGCCGGTGAGGTGACGCGCGCGCCACCTCACCGGGCGTCGTCATTTCGTGTGTTTATCCAGCCAGTCGAGCACCGCGCCATACCACTGGATGCTGTTGTTCGGCTTCAGAACCCAGTGATTCTCATCGGGGAAGTACAGCAGGCGGCTTTCGACACCCAGGCGTTGCAGCGCCGTGAAGGTCGCGATGCCCTGCGTATCGGGTACGCGGAAGTCCTGCTCGCCGTGAATCACGAGCATGGGTGTGCGCCATTGCTTCACGTGGTGGGCCGGATTGAAGCGCTCGTGGATCTCGGGCGTCTGGTAGTAAGGTCCTCCGTTCTCCCATTCCGTGAACCACAGCTCCTCGGTCGTGTAATACATGGACCGGGTATCGAAGATGCCGTCGTGATTGACGATGCAGCGGAAACCGTCGGGCCAGTTGCCGGCGATCCAGTTCTGCATGTAGCCGCCGTACGAAGCGCCCAGCGAGCACGCACGCGAACCGTCGAGCCAGGGAAATTTCTGCAGCGCTGCCGCCAGTCCTTTCTTGAGGTCTTCGAACGGCCGGTCACCCCAGTGCTGGCTGATGGAATCGGTGAATGCCTGGCCGTATCCCGGCGATCCGTGGAAATCGATGAAGACCGTTGCGTAACCGCGAGCCGCGAACGTCTGCGCGTTCCAGCGCCAGTTCCACTGGTTCTGGAAGCTCACCTGCGGCCCGCCGTGCACGATGAATGCCACCGGGTACTTTCGGTCTTTCGCGAAGTCGGGCGGATTCACGATGTAGCCGTAGACGGTTTCATCGTTCCAGCCCGGAAAACTGAACTGTTCGAACGACCCGAGCGTACGGCCCGCGAGAACTTCCGCGTTCACGTTCGTCAATCGGCGCCGCTCGCCCTTGGGCGGCAGTAGATAGAGATCCGGGGGCGAGCCCAGGTCGTGCAACACCACCACCGTGCCACGCTTGCCCGCCGCGAATTCGGCCACGTTGCCCTTGCCCGAGAGCGGCGTCGCCGTGCCGTCGGCGACGTCCACCGAAAACAGTGGTGTCTGCCCGAGATCGTTTGCAGTGGCCAGCAGCGTGCGGCCATCGTGCGCCACATCCAGGTGCAGCACCGAGCGGTCCCAGTCCGGCGCGACTTCACGCACCTTGCCGTCACGCATGACCTTGATGCGAAAGCGGTCGGCTTCGAAGCCGGGCCGGCTCATGGCGAGCCATGCCAGGTCTCCGTTGCGCAGGTAGACAGGCTGGGTGTCCCAGGCAGGATTGTCGCCAGTCAGGTTTCGCGGGGCGGTGCGGCCGTCCACCGGCGCCTCGTACAGATCGAAATTCGTGGACCACGCCTCTTCGCGTCCCGCCACGCGGGCGCTGAACACCACGCGCGTGCCGTCCGGACTGAACGTGTATTCCTCGGCGCCGCCGAATGGCTTGGACGGCACGTCCGCGTCCAGCGACTTGCTGACGTTGACCGGTGACCCGGCGCGGCCATCGGTATTCACCGGCGCCACGAACAGGTTCGAGCGCGTACCTGTTTTCCAGGTATCCCAATGGCGCACGAGCAGGCTGTCGTAAACCTGCCCTGTTTCCTTTTTCCTGGCCGCGACGTCGAGCTTTTCCCGCGTGCATTTCAGATCTTCGCAATCCCGGAACACCTCCATGCTGAGCGCGATGCGGGCGGCGCCGCGCGAGAAGCGGAACGTGGACACATCGAGCGGATAGTCGGTGATCTGCACCGCTTCGCCGCCGGTCAGTGGCAGGCGCCACACCTGCTGCGAGCCGGTGCGCGAAGACAGGAAATAGATGCTGCTGCCATCCACGTCCCAGCGGGGATGTGTGTCATTTGCCGGCTGTTGCGTCAGCCGCCGCGGTTTCGGCTTGTGGCTGGTGACATCCACGAGCCACAGATCGGTGCGGCCGCGATTCGCCTCCAGGTCGGTTGCGCGCTGCACGTACACCACGTAACGCCCGTCGGGCGACGGCTGCGGATCGCTGATTCGCGCCAGCAGGTTGAGGTCGGTGGCCGTGAACGCGCGCGCGGCGTTGTCGGCGGCCATGGCCTGAACACAGATTCCACACGCCAACGCTGTTGCAATGCGCAGCCAGGACTTCATACGGGTCTCCAGTAGTTAGTTATTCTTCATCGGCCGATTTCGGACGCATCGATGATCCAGCTCTCGGCCGCCGCCGCCGCCAGCCATTCGACCATGGGCGCGTCGGCAATGACGGCGGCCATGTATGCCGCGGTGGTGTCACGCACCGTGGCGCCGTAGGTGCGCAGCCGCAGCACCACGGGCGCGTACATGGCGTCCGCCACGCTGTAGTCGCCGAACAACCAGGGTCCACCTGCGCCGAATCGTGCGCGGCAATCGGCCCAGAGGTTTTCGATGCGGGCGATCTCCGCCGTGCGTTCGGGGCTTGGTGCGGTTCTACGCCCGGTGGCACGCGCGTTCATGGGCCATTGTGACCGCAGGATCGAGAATCCCGAATGCATTTCGGCGCATGCGGAGCGCGCTACGGCGCGTGCCTCTCGGTCCACGGGCCAGCCGCGGCCTGAGAGCTCGCACGCGTACTCACAGATCGCCAGCGAATCCCAGACGAGCAGGGCGCCATGCCGCACCACCGGCACGCGCCGCGTGGGGCTCGAGGAGGCGACATCACGCGCGAACTCCGGCGTGTCGAGCGGGATCACCCGCTCGGCGAACTCCAGGCCGACATGTTTCATGAGCAGCCACGGCCGCAGCGACCACGATGAGTAATTCTTATTGCCCATGGTGAGCAGCATTTCGTCCAAGCGATTCCCCCCGGTAACATTCACGCCATGCCTACAGGCGCGATCCGCGCGATCTGCTTCGACCTCGACAACACGCTCTGGGAAATCGAGCCGGTGCTGAATCGCGCGGAACGTATTCTCGCCGATTGGCTCGAACGTCGATACCCACGCATTCCGCAGCGTTTCTCGTCCGCCGATGTACTCGAAATGCGCTCCGCGCTGCTCGCCGAGCAACCGCACCAGGCTCACGATCTGTCGTTTCTCAGGCGCGAAACCATCGCGCGCTGCGCGGCCGAGGTGGGCTACAAGCGGGACATGGCGCACGAAGCGTTTGCGATCTGGCACGCCGCGCGCAACCAGGTCGAGCCGTACGGCGAAGTCATACCGGCGCTCGAGCAGCTCAAGGCGCGCTTCAGGCTCGCCACGCTGAGCAACGGCAACGCGGACCTGGCGGTCATTGGCCTGGCGCACCATTTTGAAGTCACTTTGAGCGCTGGCGCACTGGGATGTGCCAAGCCTGACCCGCGCGCCTACGCGCTTCTCGCCGACGCTCTGACACTCAAACCCGCGGAAATACTGTTTGTAGGCGATGAACCCTACGCTGACGTCGTTGGCCCGCGCGCCGCTGGCATGCAAACTGTATGGGTGAATAGAGGTGGTGTTGTCTGGCCCGCCGCGTTGCCCGCGGCGGACTCCAGCGTCACCGATCTCGCCCGGTTGACGGCACTGCTCAGCCAAGAAGTGTGAACGGTGCACTGTCGTCCGGACGTAGTTAGCAGTGTGCGCCGGCGGCTGCCAGCCGGGTGTGATGAGGCGAAAGCGGTTCCTGCGTCACGGAATTGCGCGCCACAACGCGCTCAACTGGTGATCGTCCGGGGCCGATGAATTGAGTGCATTCAATCGATCGGGGTGAACGATGACCATCCAGCCGGTTGCGAGCCTTAAGGAATTCTTCCGCGACGCGTTGCACGACGCGCTGTCGCATCAACGCGTGGCGGTCGAAGGCGAGACCGAACACTACGTGGTGAACGTCCTCACCCTGTTCTCCGATACCGACGCGCTCTACGACCGCCCTGCACACAACGAGGCGCGCCAGCCCGATTCACGCCGGCAGCTCAAGCCGCTGGCGATGATGCTGGGCGAGGCACTCGATGCGCCGACGAGCGAAGCCAGATTCCGCGGACTGCAGCGCCTCGGTGACGTTTCGCTGTTCATCGCCGGATTCTTCGCCGCAGGATTCGCACGCAAGCTGGTCGACGTGGACTATCACATTGCCATGGGCGGCCAGGCCTATGGTGCGCTGGCGGAGAGCTGCCCGCCGGCGCGCGCTCGAACCATGCGCCAGGTGTTCGCGGAGCTCGCCGTGAAGTTCCAGCCCATGGTCGATGCGCTCAACGAGATCAGCGAAAGCGCCTATCAGCATTCAGACCAGGACCGCCTGCGGCTGTACGAGTTATGGGTGAAAACCGGCAGC
>DASTTJ010000229.1:0-2847 GCA_035760205.1 Steroidobacteraceae bacterium
GCTGTCCGCAATCACTTGGCGCAGCTCCGCGATCCTCGGCGGCTTGCTCACCACCGCGAAGACCCCCGCCGGGATTTCGCCGGACGCCACCAGTCGCTGACCCCAGCCGGTGAGCATGATCACGGACGTATCGGGCGCTGCGGCCTTGATCGCCACCGCGACGGCACGTCCATCGACATGCGGCATTCCGAGATCCGTGATGACCACGGGAAACGGTTTGCCCGCTTTCAATGCATCCCGGAACGCCTCGATGCCCACCCCGCCGCCGCTCGCCGTCTGAACCTGGTGGCCGTCATGTACCAGCACCTCGCGCAGCGAAGTGAGCAGCACCGGGTCGTCGTCGATCAGCAGGATCTTCGTATGCCGCGGAATTTTCTGGATGCGCAGACTGCCGGTCGACTGCGCCGCCGGTGACGTCAGCGGGAAAGTGATCCTGAACGTCGTGCCCTCGCCCGGTGCACTGATGATTTCGATGTCGGCGCCGTGGCGCTGGGCAATGCCGTACACCATCGCGAGCCCCAGGCCCGATCCGCGATCTCCCTTGGTGGTGAAGAATGGCTCGAGGCAGCGGCGGCGCGTGGCCTCATCCATGCCGGCGCCCGTGTCGCTGACCTCGATGAAAACCCGGCGCGAGATTCCCTTGCCGGCTTCAAGCGCATGGCCGGTGCGCAGTGTGAGCGTGCCGCCGTCGGGCATCGCGTCAGTCGCGTTGAGGATCAGATTTATCAGCGCCTCACGCAGCTCGCTCGCCAGCGCCATGACGATGGGGCTCTCGCCTTCGCACTCGACGTTCGTCTCGATGACCGCGCCGCGCTGCTGGGCCATGTCGCTCCAGCGCGCTCGCGTGAGTTCGAGCACTTCGCGAAAAGCCTGCGTGACCGGGACCGGCGCCAGATCCATCTGCCCGTAACCCTTGCCCTGTCGATAGAACTCGCCCATGCGCGCCACGGTATGCGCAACGTCGTCAACCGCGCGCTGTATGACCTCGAGCTGTTTGCGCGCGCGATCGCTGAAGCCGGTCTCGTGCGTGAGCAATGCATCGACGTACAGCGACACGGGAGAAATGGCGTTGTTGATGTCGTGCGCGATGCCGCTGGCCATCTGCCCGAGCGCGCGCAGCCGCTCCTGCTGCATGACTGCGCCCTGGGTCAATTTCAGGTCGTCGTAGGCCTGCTTCAGCGAGTCGTGGAGCTGCGCCTGGTTGGCCGCCAGCGACACGTGATCGCACAACTGTCGCAGGAATTCGCACTCGGCGCTGCTGAAGGCATTGGCCGCACGGCGCGCCACCACCAGCACGCCGAACACCCCGCTGCGCTGCTCGACCATGAGCGGCGCGACCACCATGGAGCCCAAGCCGCCGCGCGCCAGGCGCTGGGGAAATGGAGAGGGAATCGCGACGATGTCGGGCTCGTACACCAGCGCGCCGGCGACACAACGCGAAAGTCCGTTCTGATCGATCTCGATGCGCGATTGCTCGGTCATCGCAAGGTCGAGCGCCAGTGGGCCGCTGCGTGTGCCCACGCGGGTTACGGTGAGAGTGCGGGAATGATGGCTGTAGCTGCACAACGCGGCGAAATCCGCGGGCATGTGCTCCTCGACGCTGCGCACCACCACCTGGAAGATACTTTCCAGATCCTGACGCTCGGCAATGGCGCGCGTGATCCGCTCGAGCAGGTTCAACCGCTCGAGCTGGATGAGCGCGTCCTGCTCGGCGACCTGGCGGGTTTGCGCCTCGACGCGCAGCCCCACGTTGGCGGCCTGAAGCTCCGCAGTGCGCTCAGCGACGCGCGCCTCCAGCGCTTCGTTGCTGGCTTTCAGCGCCTGCTCGGCGCGCATGCGTTGCGCGGTGTCGGCGGTGCCCATCTGCGTGAGAGTGAGCAACAGATAGAGCTCGCCTATGACGCGCACGAAGTGCGCGAGGACGGCCACCTTGTCGGCAGCCGTCTCCGAATAAAGGATGATCACTGGAACGAACAGCGTGATCCCGGAAAAAATGGCGAATACGCCGGCGAGACGGTCCGCTCGACGGCGGCGCCAGAACCCGGCGATGAGCGGGATCCAGAGCAGCGCCGCGGGAATCAGCGTGGGTCTCAGGATGCCGAGAAAACCCGGTGCGCTGTAGCGCGGCACCACCGCGAACAACACCATGAGTCCAGCGGAGATGAACAGTAGCGCAACACCGAACATCGCCGGGTTGGTATCGCGGCGGCTCAACGGCAGTGCCACGAGCAGTCCGAGCGGCAGTAGATAGGCGGCGGGGGACCAGGTTCCGAGACGCAGCAGCACGGCGGCGGACGGTGCCTCGGTAAAGTCGAGCGCAGTGATCACGTGCAGCAGTTCGAGCACGGCCACGACCGTGAAGACCACCGCCTGAAGACGCGGCAGCAACTGGCGCGTGCGCCACCCGAGATCCCAGAGCAGGAACGCCAACACCGCGCTCACCATGAAAACGGCCGTATCGAGGATCGAGTGCAGCGCCGGCAGATCGTCGGTGGCCGAGAGAATTACCGCCACCATTGCCGTCAGCAACAGCAGGGCCACCGCGAAGACTTCGCGGCCCGGATTCAGCGAATGCTGAACATCCATCAACCCTCCCACTGTCGCACGGCGATACCGGGACCGAACGAGAATACACCGGGTGTGCATGGTCTAATGCGGGCCATGAACAACCGCCTCGACCGCTCTGTCGATCCGGGACGCGACCGCACTCTGGGAGCCGCCCGCGCCGAGATCACGTTAGTTGAATACGGCAGCTACGATTGTCCGCATTGTCGAGCTGCCAATGCACGTATCGGCGAAGTCCGCGAGCAACTGGGCGACCGCGTTCGATACGTATTCCGTCACCGT
>DASTTJ010000230.1:0-13417 GCA_035760205.1 Steroidobacteraceae bacterium
GCCGCGCTGATGGCTGATGCGCGCTTCGGCCGGCGTCGCGAACACCCGCAGGCCCACGCTGTCGCCTTCGTCGACCAGCGCCGGGTAACCGGTCTGCGCGCGCCCACCCTGCGCTACGTCTTGCCGTTCAGGCAGTTCGCCGAATTCCCAGGTACGCGCACCCGTCTTGAGTTGCGACTGCTTCGCGTAGTGCTGCTGGGATACCCCGCCATGTTTGTCGCGCAGTGCCTTCAGGCTGCGCGAGCGCGCAATCACTTTGTCCGCGTCGTCGATCAGCACGAAGTTCATGCGCAGGTGCGGCGGCAGCAGGTCCTCGCGGAACGCGTCGCCGGGCACCGGCACACCGCCCGTGCGCAGCAGCGCGCCCGCGAGCTGCGCATACAGCGATCCGCGGCCGCGTTCGAGCAGCGGTAACACTCGCGCAACCGCCTCCGGCACCGGCACGAAGTGCACGCGCAGGTTCTTCGGCAGCGAGCGGACCAGGGCTTCGATCTTCTCGTCGAGCAAACCCGGTACTAACCACTCGAACGCCTCCGTTGGCAGCTGGTTCAGCACGTGCAGGGGAATGAGCGCAGAGACGCCATCGTCTTCGTGACCTGGTTCGAAGCGATAACGGAGCTGCACCACCAGCGGCCCGGCGGACAGATGGTCGGGGAACTGCTCGGCGTCCAGCTCCGCCTCACCAGGGGCGATGTCCTGTTCGGTGAGCCACAGGATCTTCGGGTTCTTGGCCTCGGCGTCGCGGCGCCAGCGTTCGAAGGCCGCGCCGGTGGAAATACCTTCAGGTATCCGCGCGTCGAAGAACGCAGAGAGCTGCGTTTCGTCACCCAACAAGTCGACACGACGTCCTTTCTGCTGCAGGTACTCCGTGTCTTTCAGCAGCTTGAGGTTGTGCGCGAGGAACGGGGCTCGCGAGTCGTACTCCATGTGGACCAGCGCGTGTTTGATGAACAGCTCGCGCGCGCCCTTCGGGTCGATGCGCTCGTAGGGCACGCTGCGACCCGATGAGAGTTGAAGCCCGAACAGCGTCACCCGCTCGTACACCGCGGCGCGCGAGGCGCGGCGTTCCCAGTGCGGCTCGTAGTGGTGCCGTTTGACCAGGTGACCGCCCGCCTGCTCGATCCACGCCGGCTCGACGCGCGCTACGTTTCGGGCGTAGACCTTGGTGGTCTCCACTTGTTCGGCGCAGACGATCCACCCGGGCCGTGGCTTGAACTGCCCCGATCCGGGGTGGATGAAAAGCTTGGTGCCGTTGGCGCCGAGATACTCGCCCTGCTCTTTGCGCTGCGCCACCTGCGACAACAGGCCCGCGAGCAGTGCGCGGTGGATGGACGCGTATTCTCCTGGCTGCGCATTCAGCTTGAGCGCCAGCTCGCCCTTCACCACCTCCATCACCTGGCCGTGCACGTCATGCCATTCGGTGAGCCTGAGATAGGAGAGAAAGTTCTCCTTGCACCAGCCGCGCAGCTTCGCCCGGGACAGGTGTTCACGCTGCTTCACGTATTCGCGCCACAGCTTGAGCAGCGACAGGAAGTCGGATTGTTCGTCACGCAACGGTGCGTGTTTCTGATCGGCCTGCGTCTGTTTGTCGGCGGGCCGATCGCGCGGATCCGGCACCGATAGCGCGGCGGCGATGATCGCCACCTCCTCGAGACAGTGCTCTTCCGCTCCCGCCAGCAGGATGCGGCCCAGGCGCGGGTCCAGCGGTAGTTTGGCAAGGCGCCGGCCGGTATCGGTGAGACTTCCCTCTTCCGACAACGCGCCCAGCTCGCGCAGCGTACGTTGACCGTCACGCACGAAGCGGCCGTCGGGCGGCTCGACGAACGGGAAGGCCTCGATGTCACCGAGCTTCAGCGCGTGCATCTGCAGGATCACCGCCGCGAGATTCGTGCGCTGGATCTCGGGCTCCGTGAAAGCCGGCCGCGCGGCGAAGTCCTCTTCCGAATACAAACGGATCGCGACGCCGGGGCCGACGCGGCCGCAGCGGCCCGAGCGCTGGTTGGCCGAAGCCTGCGAGATCTTCTCGATGGGCAGCCGCTGCAGGCGGCTGCGATGGCTGTAGCGGCTGATGCGTGCGACGCCCGTGTCGATGACCGCGCGGATGCCGGGAACGGTCAGCGAGGTTTCGGCGACATTCGTCGCCAGTACCACACGGCGGCGGCCCGCCGGCCGGAACACGCGTTGCTGTTCTTCCTGTGACAACCGCGAGTACAGCGGCAGCACCTCACAACCTTGCGGGTGATGCTTGCGCAGCGATTCGGCCGTCTCGCGGATTTCGCGCTCGCCACTCAGAAACACCAGGATGTCGCCCGCCTGCTCGGACCACAATTCATCGACGGCAGAAAGTATCGCGTCCTGCTCGGCCGAGGCTGTCTCGTCGTCTTCTTCGTCGAGCTCTACCGCGCGATATCGAACCTCGACGGGATAACTGCGACCGGACACATTGATGATCGGCGCGTCGCTGAAGTGCCGCGAAAAGCGCTCCGGATCGATGGTTGCCGACGTGATCACCAGCTTCAGGTCCGGGCGCTTCGGCAGCAGCCACTTGAGGTAGCCGAGCAGGAAATCGATGTTCAGAGAGCGCTCGTGCGCTTCGTCGATGATGATCGTGTCGTACGAGTCGAGAAAGCGGTCCCCCTGCGTCTCCGCGAGCAGGATGCCATCGGTCATCAGCTTGATCAGCCCTTCCGGGCGGCTGTGGTCCTGGAAGCGCAGCTTGTAGCCGACTAACTGTCCAAGCGTCGTCTTGAGTTCCTCGGCGATTCGCGCGCCGACCGCGCGCGCGGCAATGCGACGCGGCTGCGTGTGGCCGATGATGCCCGCGACGCCGCGTCCCGCTTCGAGACAGATCTTGGGCAACTGCGTCGTCTTGCCCGAGCCCGTTTCGCCGCAGACGATGACGACTGGGTGCTTCTCGATCGCGCTGCGAATCTCGTCGCGGTTCTGCGAAATCGGGAGTTCTTCCGGGTAGGAGATGGCTGGCACGCTCGCCGCACGCGCGGTGCGCGCCGCGGCCGAAGCGGCGACCTTCGCCGCCAATGCGGTCTCGCCCGCGGCCACGTCATTGCCGCGAAGCTGCAACCCACGCAGACGATCGCGTTCGCGCCGCAGGCGATGCTGATCGCGGCGCAGGCAGGAATCGATCGAGGGCAACGGGTTGGAGGAGCTCTGCTTCACTGCAGCAGCCTATTCAATATTCATATGTAGGTAAAACTCGTCTTGTTAATGCAAACGAAGCGGCCCATAAGTTTGGACTGACGATCAAGGAGGATTTATGTCGCCGGTCCGCTCGCGTGTTCCTGTTCTCTTCGCAGTCTTGTGCTGCGCCCTCGGTTCAATCCACGCAGCTCACGCGGCAACGTTGCCCAGCGGATTCGCAGAAACGCGCGTCGCCACTGGCCTCGCCAGTCCCACCGCGATGGCAGTGGCGCCCGATGGGCGCGTGTTCATCGCCCAGCAAGGCGGCGCGTTGCGGGTTGTCAGCAATGGCGCGCTGCTGACGGCACCTTTTGTCACCCTCAGCGTGAACTCCTCCGGCGAGCGCGGACTGCTCGGCGTGGCCTTCGATCCGAACTTCCCCACCAACAACTTTGTGTATGTGTACTACACGACGTCGGCTGCTCCTATCCATAACCGGGTGAGCCGCTTCACCGCGAGCGCCGCCAACCCAAACGTTGCTGCGGCGGGCAGCGAAGTTCAGCTGCTGAATCTGCCAAACCTGAGCTCGGCCACCAATCACAATGGCGGGGCAATTCACTTTGGCACCGATGGCAAGCTTTATATCGCGGTTGGAGACAATGCCAACAGCGGCACCTCGCAACCATTGACCACGCCCTTGGGCAAATTCCTGCGCATGAACGCGGACGGCTCGACTCCCTCGGACAATCCATTTCTCAGCCAGACCACGGGCATCAACCAGCTGATCTTTGCGCGCGGACTGCGCAACCCGTTCAATTTCGCCATCGACCGCACGAATGGCCGCATACATCTCAACGATGTGGGCCAGGACTCCTGGGAAGAAGTGAACCACGCCATCGCGGGTGCAAACTTTGGCTGGCCTCAGACTGAAGGACCGAATCCCCCCGGCGTCGCCGGCATTCGCTACCCGGTTCACTCTTATCAGAACGCCGGCTCGTTCTGCGCGATCACCGGTGCCGCGTTCTATCAACCGGCCACCGCCACTTTTCCCTCCGAGTATGCCGGCCGCTTCTTCTTCGGCGATTTCTGCGGGGGATTCATCCGGATGTTGAGTCCACCGAACTACACGACGTCGGCGGGTTTCGCGACGGGTATCAACTCGCTGGTGGATATCCAGGTGCATCCCGACGGCTCGCTCTACTACCTCGCGCGTGGCGGTGGTGAACTGTTTCGCGTGCAGTACACGGCAAGCACTGCGCCGAGCATATCGTCGCAACCGACCAATGTGACCGTCGCCGCGGGACAGTCCGCGAGCTTCACGGTGGCAGCTTCGGGCACCGCACCGCTCAGCTACCAGTGGCAGCGAAACGGCGTGAACATCGCCAATGCCACCTCGGCGACGTACACATTTGTAACGGCTGCGGCAGACAGCGGAGCGACGTTCCGTGCGATCGTCAGCAACGCTGCCGGCTCCGTGACCAGCAATTCGGCAACGCTGACAGTGCTCAGCAACAATGCTCCCACCGGCTCGATCACCGCCCCCATCAGCGGGGCCAACTACCGCGGCGGACAGACGTTCACGTTTGCCGGTACGGGAACCGATGCAGAGGATGGCAATCTGCCGCCCAGTGCGTACACCTGGCGCGTGGATTTCCATCACGACGACCATTCGCATCCGCACGTGGCGCCCACCAGCGGTATTACGACCGGCACGTTCACGATCGCCAACCGCGGCGAAACCTCCGCCAACGTGTTCTATCGCGTGATCCTGACCGTGCGCGATTCGAGCGGCTTGACGCACACCTCGTCGGTCGATGTTCAGCCGCTGACCTCCGTCGTGCGTATCGAAAGCAATGTGGCAAACGCACAGCTCACCCTCGATGGCAGCCCGATCACAGCGCCGTTCTCGTTCACGGGTGTCGAAGGCATCATTCGCACGCTGGGCGTGGTGACCCCGCAAACCATCGGCGGCATCGCCTACGACTTCGTGTCCTGGTCCGATGGCGGTCAGGCGACGCACGAGATCACGACGCCGAATGAAGACACAACCTTCACCGCGCTGTTCCAGCCTGCGGCAACGACGACGCTGTTCAGTGACACCTTCGAGACGGCGCTAGGGTGGACTTTGACCGCCGGTGCCAACTCGGCGCCTCGAGGCCGATGGCAGCGCGGCAATCCACAGGCGACGACCTTCAATGGTGTCACGCTGCAGCTGACCACCTGTGACGGTCCCTCGGTAAACTGCTTCGTCACCGGACTCTCCGCGGGTTCGGCAGTGGGATCCGGTGATGTGGATGAAGGCATGACTTCGGTCCAATCGCCGGTGATCGCACTACCCGCCGGCGGCACGACCACGCTGCGGTTCCGTTACTACTTGGCTCACAACAACAACGCGACCAGCGCGGATTACTTCCGCGTTCGTGTGGTGGGGAACAATGGACAGCCGCAGACGCTGTTTACCCGCCCGGGCACGGCTGGCGTACGCGGCGGCGTGTGGACGACACAGACGGTGAATCTCAGTGCATTCGCGGGACAAACCGTGCGGCTTCGATTCGAAGCCGCCGATGCGGCGGCAGGGAGCATCATCGAAGCGGGCTTCGACAACGTGACGGTGACGCGGCAGTAAGAAGCAGGCGCTGGACGAACTAGCGGATCGCCCTGCCGGGGCGGGGCGGTTTGACCAGCGCCGTTAACGCGAGGGTCATAGTGCGGTCAGCGTGCGCACGCGCCCCAGCATCCAGTCGGCAATCTTCTCGTAGTCGACGTCCTGATCTTTGCGACTCCACTGCTCCACCAGATAGATGCCCTTGAATCCAGCGCGCTCGCATAGCTGCACGCATCGATCGAAGTCATACGAGATGTGTTTTCCCTCGGCGTCGAAATCCACAGCCTTCGCGGACACGACGTAGGCATACGGAAGGATCTTCGCCAGCGACTCCCACATTGTTTGCACGGGGTAGTTTCCGAAATCGGGCAACGTGTAAAAGTTCCTGGGTCCCGCCGCCTCGCGAATCTGCAGATGCACGTCGGGGTCCATCTCCAGGCCGAAGTGATTCTCGGTGAGCAGCGGCAGGCCTTTCGACTGGCAGTACCCATTCACCTCCTTCATCGAGGCGATGCTCTTTTCGACCGATCCTCCTGCGCGACCCGGATTGATTCGCACTGCGCGGCTTCCGAGTAAGGCTGCCGCATCGATCCATTGGCGCACCGTTTCCAGGCTGCGCTGGCGCTCCTCTTCATTCGCGTTCGCCAGATCGTAGTTGGCATCCACCTGAACGTTGATGAGATCGGCGCGCGCGGCTTTCACGCGGGCTCCAAGCTCTTTCAGGTACGGCTTCTCGAGCGATTCGAAATGGTGGCTCCAGAACTCGAGATTGCGGATGGCGAATCGCTCCCGGTAATACCCGGGAACGTCGAGGAGCTGCAGCTTCTTCTGGTCGAATCGCTTCCGGAAGATCACCGTGCCCATGCCCACCCGATCCGAGGGCGACCTCGCGGCGCGAGCGGTGCCCAGCGCCGCCACCGAAAACATCAAGCCGCCGATGCGACCCAGGAAGGTTCGTCGATACATGCCTGGATTGTAGTGCATGCCTGCCGCCTTGCTATGTCGCCGCACTTCCGCGTGCGATACGCTGCGCGCCTCAATGCGCCTCCTGCTCGTCACGCCCCCGATGATTCAGCTGAATACGCCCTACCCCGCGACGGCGTATCTCACCGGTTTCCTGCGCCTGCACGCGCAAGAGCTTGGACTCGAGGTGGCCCAGGCCGACGCCTCGATCACCCTGTTCCTGCGCCTGTTTTCCGCGCCGTTGGTTACGCGCATGGCAGAAGAACTCCGCCGGCGCGCGAAGGCGGCCGGCAAACGCGCTGCCGTGCCGCCCTCGATTGCGCATTTTTTGGGCGTGGCCGAGCGTTATGCCGGCACGGTGGAGCCGGCAATCCGCTATCTGCAGCGCCGCGATCCAAGCCTGGCGTTCCGCATCGTCGGCCGCGCATTTCTTCCCGAAGGCCCCCGCTTCGCGCAGGCGCTGGAGGAGCAGATCCACGCTGCGTTTGGCGCGCTGGGCACGACAGAGCAGGCGCGATATCTCGCAAGCTTGTTTGTTGACGACCTCGCCGACGTCTGGCGTGAGGGCATCGATCCGCGCTTCGAGCTCGCGCGATACGGCGAGAAACTGGCCGCCAGCTCCGCCACATTTGATCCGTTGCACGAAGCGCTCACCGGCAAGCCGACACTCGTCGACGAAACGCTCGACGAGCTCACGCGCGAACTGCTGGCTGATCGCAGACCCGACATCGTCGCCATCACCGCGCCTTTTCCGGGCAACGTCTACGGCGCGTTCCGCATGGCACGAACCATCCGGGCGGCAAATCCGAACACCAGGTTGATCCTCGGCGGCGGCTGGGTGAACACCGAGCTGCGTTCGTTGCGCGACCCACGCGTGTTCGACTACTTCGACTACGTCACGTTGGATGACGGCGAGCGACCGCTGCTCAATCTGTTGACGCGACTGAGCGGCCGCGACACGAAGCTGCTGCGCACCTACGTGCGCAATGGCAACGAGGTGGTTCTCGAGACCGACCCGATGCAGCACGACATCCCGCAAAAGGACACGGGCATTCCGACCTACGATGGCCTGCCGCTCGATCAGTACGTGTCCGTAATGGAAATGCTCAACCCGATGCATCGCTTCTGGTCGGATGGCCGCTGGAACAAGATCACGCTGGCGCACGGGTGTTACTGGAAGAAATGCTCGTTTTGCGATGTGTCGCTGGACTACATCGGTCGATACGACGAGCCAAACACCGATCTCATCCTGCGACGCATCAAGGCGTTGATCGCGGAGACCGGCGAGACCGGCTTTCATCTCGTCGATGAAGCCGCGCCGCCCTCCGCCATGCGTTCGCTCGCGAAACGCCTGGTGGCCGAAAAGCTCAGCATCACCTGGTGGGGCAACATCCGTTTCGAGAAAACCTTCACGCCCGAACTCTGCAGCCTGCTGGCCGAATCCGGCTGCGTGGCCGTGAGCGGCGGGCTCGAAGTGGCCTCGGACCGGTTGTTAGAGCTCATGAAGAAGGGTGTCACCGTCGAGCAAGTTGCGCGCGTCACTCGCGCGTTCACAAACGCGGGCATCATGGTGCACGCGTATCTGATGTACGGCTTTCCGACGGAGACCGAGCAGGACACCATCGACGCGCTCGAGCGCGTGCGCCAGCTCTTCGCGGCGGGCTGCATCCAGTCCGCGTACTGGCATCGTTTTTCGGCAACCGCGCATTCGCCCATCGGCCTGAATCCGGATGCGTACGGCATCGAGCTGTTGCCGCCGCCGGACATCCAGTTTGCGCACAACGACGTGAATTTCCACGACCCCACCGGTACGGATCACGACTATCTGGGCAGCGGCCTGCGCAAGGCGCTCTATAACTACATGCACGGCATCGGCCTCGATACCGACGTGCGCGAGTGGTTCGAGCCGCGCGCACCTCGGCGCGTCGGCGGGAGGAAGCATGGCGGCCGCGGCGGCGCCGCGGCCGTGCCGCGTACGAAAGTCCCGCCGAACTTGATCGAAACCTTCCTCGGGTAACGATTTGCTGATCGCTTTCAACAAGCCTTTCGGCGTCATGTGCAAGTTCACGCCGGAGCCAGGCCGGCGCACGCTGGCTGACTACATCGATGTGCCCAACGTCTACCCTGCGGGCCGTCTCGATACGGACAGCGAGGGCTTGCTGCTGCTGACCGACGACGGGCCTTTGCAAACCCGGATCGCGGATCCGAGCCACAAACTACCGAAGGTCTATTGGGCGCAGGTGGACGGCGCCCCGACCGAGTTGGCACTGGCCACGCTGCGTGGCGGCGTCGACCTTGGCGACTTCAGGACGAAGCCCGCCGGCGCGCAGCTCATCGATGAGCCCGCCAACCTCTGGCCACGCAATCCCCCGATTCGTTATCGCGCGAAGATTCCGACAGCGTGGATCGAGCTGACGCTGCGCGAAGGCAAGAACCGCCAGGTTCGCCGAATGACGGCGCATGTCGGCTTCCCGACGTTGCGCCTGGTGCGCGCGGCCATTGGCAGCGTTAGCGTGAATGCGCTGGAACTGGGCGCGTGGCGTGAGATTGACGCGGCCTCGCCTTGGCAAGAGGGTTGACGGCGCTCAACGGACGAGCGTCCTATGACCACTGCGGTATTCCTGCAAGTAGTGCTCGATGGGATGGGCCGTACCGGTGACATAGAGCTTTCCGTCGCCCCGATCGACGATGAGCGGAGCATTTCCCGCGAGAGTCTCACTCCCGGCGCCGGTTTCGACATGAGCGGAGCTGTCATAGAAGTAGAGCCACCCGAAGTCGTGCTCGTCCACGCGCACGATGACCAGCTTCTTGAGGTGGCGATCCTCGTGCCGGGGCAACGGGGAATCGAAGTCGAACGTGGCGACCTCGTGTTCATCGAGATAGGCATTGACTAACTGGTCTGCATGCTGGCGCGTGAACATGTCGACTGTCTCCTGACGATTACGCTGCGCGGACTCGTGTCTACCAGTGTTTCTTCGCGACGTTCCACTGGTATAAGCCGGCGGCAAACAGGTTGTAAGCAATACGGCACAGATGCTTGATGACAGGGAGTCCAAGAACCCGAGCCTTCCAACGCTCCGTCGGCGAGTTCCTCCAGATTGCCAGGAAAGCATCAAATCCAACGTGCAGCTTTCCGTGCTCATCCACGACATGAAGACGTTCCCGAACGAAATCCAACTCGGCGCGAACCTCTGACACGAGCTGATTGTTCTTGTGGACATCTGCCCACTGGATCTCACAGCTGCTGCCCTTTTCCATTTGGCCTTCGATACCGGCCTTGCACACAGGGCAAGCCGAGTTGTAATAGACCTTCACTGGCCCGAAACCAGGCCGCCTGAGGCCATGGCGCGTTCGGCCGCGACTTTGGTGGCGGGGCTTCCGCAGCCACTAACTACCGAAATACCAAGCCGTGCCAGAAGCGCGCCAGCCTCGCCTGCCAGCTCGTAAGCGCGAGATCCGGGTTCGGCGCTGCCGAGGACACAAACTTGTGGTCGACGGTCGGACAGTTTCATGCGAGCTCCGGCGCGTTGTCAGACATCGCTGGTATCAAGGCGAGCAGGTCCGTAACGCCAACATCCACCCCGGACTGGAACAGCAATGTTGAGACTTGACCCCGGTGATGCGTTTGGTGATTGAAGAAGTGTTGAACGAGCGCTGCAAAGCTCTTGCCCGATGTGACACCTGCCATGTTGGCGTATTCGAGATCGATCGACAGGTGCGCGAATGTGAGTTCGCTTGCCCACCGCTCGATGACCTCGTCGAGCCGCTCGCGGTAGACACGAAGAGTGGCTAGATCGGGGCCCAGGGAATGACGCAGCGAGGCCAGACATGGGAACCCGGCAAGACCCTCGAGCGTGGCAAACGACGCCGGATGACGCGCGAACCGGTGCAGCCAGATAGTGTCGGCGACAGCAATGTGGTTCAGGGTGCCCAGGATGGACCCGAAAAAGGCTCCCTTGTCCGCTAACAACTCCAGCGTGGAAAGCGTGGCTGCAGAGTCGTACATCCGTTGGTTCATCCAGCGGTTGTATTCCGCCAGGAGTTTGGCAATTTGCGGGGTCATTTATAGACCGTGCTGGCGCGCGTGCGCGACGAGCGTCCCCAGCAATCCAAAGGCCAGCAGTCCATGCAATACAACTGCACCGAGCAATAGCGCCTGACTCCCCGGGTTTGTCAGGGCTGGAATGAGCGTGATGCAAGCCACGATGTTGTAGAGCATGAACGCAGTCGCAACCCCGAGGCCTGCCCGCGAAGTGGGCGCCGAACGGGCGACCCAGCACGCAATGCCCAGTGCCAACAAAGCCCCTCCAGCAAGGCGGGCGACAACCAGTCCCGCGCCGGACAACGGCGCACCGAGGAGCAGATATGCGAGCGGTGACGGCACGACCAGAAGTCCGAGGCCCACCGGAGTTTCCAGCACCGCACCGGTTCCGAGGAGACGAGAAAGCCACTGGTTTTCGTTCATGTGAGTAGCCTAGGTGTCCTGATCGGCCTTGACTAGATATCGGCCCATGGAGCCAACTTATCCTTCTTCAGTTATTTGAGCATGGAACCATGACTATCCGAGACTTCTCTCCCCGGCCAATGAAGCTCAGCGTGCTGACGGCCGCGTTTCAGGAGCTTACACCGCGCGATCGGCGCGACCCCGATCCAGACCTGGCGATCGAAGAATGGCTGGATTTCGCGCGGGACATCGGTTCGCCAAACATCCAGCTTTCGGCCGCGCTGCATCCCAGCCTGAGTGATGTTCCCGAGGAGGCGATGCTCGATCCGGTGGCCAACACGCTCGACTTGCGGGCGCCTTTTGACAAGAACCGCGCGTCGCGTGTGCTCGGCGCGATGCGCGCCAGCGGCGTCGGTCTTTCCGATCTGGGCTATTTCGACAACATGCTCACGGACGATACGAGCGCGCGTGAATACAAGCGAGAATTCATGCTGCGGGTGTTCGACGCCGCCGCTCTGTTAGGTGCTGATGCGGTATGCGGATTCGTCGGTCGCAATATCCGGCTGGAGATGGACGAGAACCTCGTGATGTTCGAGGAACAGTTCATACCCTTGCTCAAGGAGGCCAAGGCGCGCGGCCTCACCTACCGCGTCGAGCAATGCCCGATGCCGGGATGGAACACGCTGGACCGCTGGCACAACAACATCGCGTACGCGCCCGGCCCATGGATTGCCCTGCATCGCATCTGCGAGAAACACGGGGTCGGCGATCAGTTCCGCATCCATTACGACCCATCGCACGCCATTCTCATGGGGCAGGACACGCGCTCGATGTTCCAGTACCTGAAAGATGAGGGCTACGGCTTCCTGATCGGCGGCTTTCACGTCAAAGGTCAGGTCGTCGACTCCCGCGGCGTGTCGGCATGGGGATATGGCGGCCAAACCATGGGTCGTGGCGACTGGATCGATGGAAAGCAATCGACGAACCCTGCGGACGCGGCCCATGCGTGGAAGAAGCAGATCGTGCTCGCCGAACACGAACTCCCCGGCACAGCACGCCACGATCCGCTGGCCTATCTACAGAATCGCACCGTCGATTGGCTCGACCACCAGCTTGCAGCCCGTGAGCTGTTGTCAATCGACCCGGCAGATACCTACCTGGTCGTAGAGCACGAGTACCCGCCGGCGCGCATACAGGACAAGTCGCGGCTCGCACCCATATTGAAGGGGTCACTCGCGTTCGTGAAAGCCATCGACGAAGCCGCCGCCGCGATGTTTGCCCTTCAACACGAAGTGCTGGCCGCCCAGCAGATCCCCATTCAGGGTACCGGCCGCGAGGCGTATCGGTCATGACTCAAGTACGAGGAATTGGCGCGCGACTAAGCGTGATGATGTTCCTGCAGTTCTTCATCTGGGGCTGCTGGTTCGTCACTCTGGGAACGTTTCTTGCGGCCAACTTCCAGACGAGCGGCGCGCAGACTGCGCTGGCGTTCTCCACACAGTCATGGGGCGCGATCATCGCGCCTTTCATCATCGGGCTGATTGCGGATCGCTACTTCAATGCCGAGCGCATCCTTGCAGTGTTACACCTCGTAGGTGCGCTGTTGATGTACCAGATGTTCCGGGCGCAGGACTTCGCGCAGTTCTACCCGTATGTCCTCGCATACATGATCGCTTACATGCCGACGCTGGCCTTGGTCAATTCCATCTCCTTCCGCCAGCTGGAGGATCCATCACGACAATTCTCGTTGGTGCGCGTGTGGGGCACGGTCGGCTGGATTGTCGCCGGACTGGTGATCAGTTTCGCATTCCACTGGGATTCGCAGGAGGCCGTGGCGCGCGGCGCGCTGCGCAACACTTTCCTGATGGGAGCGGTGGTGTCGTTACTGCTGGGCATTTTCAGTTTGACCCTTCCTGCCACGCCGCCGACGGCCATCGGCTCGGGCGGATTCTCGCTGCGCGCCGCTCTCGGCCTCGATGCATTGAAGCTCTTGCGTGACCGGAACTTCGCCGTGTTCTTCGTCTCGTCCGTGCTGATCTGTATTCCGCTGGCCTTCTACTACCAGAACGCCAGTCCGTTCCTGACGGAGATCGGAACCAGCAATGCCACCGGCAAACTCACGATTGGCCAGATGTCGGAAGTCGTCTTCATGCTGCTGTTGCCCATCTTCCTGCTGCGCTTCGGCATCAAGAAAACGCTGCTGTTAGGCATGCTCGCGTGGGCCGTTCGTTACGTGCTGTTCGCCTATGGCGGACCCGACAACATCT
>DASTTJ010000231.1:0-10883 GCA_035760205.1 Steroidobacteraceae bacterium
CGGTCGAGATGTTGGTGTCTTCGCGGTTGAGGATGTTGAGACCGGTGTACAGCGACACGGTCTTGCCGGAACCCGGGGGTCCCGTCACCAGGATCATGCCCTGCGGTTTGGCGAGGTACTTGAGGTAGATCTCGCGCTGGAAGGGTTCGTAACCCAGCGAATCGATGCCCAGCATGGCCTGCGAGGGATCGAGAATACGGCAGACGATCTTCTCGCCGAAGAGTGTCGGGCAAGTGCTCACGCGGAAGTCGATCGCGCGAGTCTTCGACAGCTTCATCTTGATGCGGCCGTCCTGCGGCACGCGGCGCTCGGCGATGTCGAGGCGCGACATGACCTTGAGGCGCGCCGACAGCTTCATGGCGAGCTGCACCGGCGGCTGGGCGACTTCCTTCAACACACCGTCCATGCGCAGACGGATGCGGTACATCTTTTCATAAGGTTCGAAGTGGATGTCCGACGCGCCGCGGCGGATGGCGTCTAACAACAACTTGTTGACGAAGCGCACGATGGGCGCGTCTTCGATGTCGTCACGCGAGACACCCGCACCTTCGGCATCGTCGTCGCCACCGGTGACATCGAGATTCTCGAGGTCGAAACCGGTTTCGTCATCGGCGAGGTTCGGCATGGCCGCGTCGGCCTGTTCCGCGGCTTTGTCGATGAGCTTCTGCAGCTTGTCGTCTTCGACGACCACCGCTTCGATGCCCATGCCGGTCTGGAACTTGATTTCGTCGATGGCGTGCAGATTCGTCGGATCCGCGACGCCGAGGAACAGCCGCTTGCCGCGGCGATACAGCGGCAGGCAGCGGTGCTTCTGCAGTAGTTTGTCCTGGACCAGCTTGACGATGTCGAGGTCGACACTGTGCGAGTCGAGGTCGTACAGCGGCACGCCGAATTCGGCCGATGCCGCCACCGCGATGTCGCGTGCCTTGGCGGCGCCGGCGGCGATGAGCTGCGTGACGAAGCTGGACTTGCGATCTTTGGCCGCCTGCAGGGCGGTGAGCATGGCGGCTTCTTCGACCACGCCATCCTGCACGAGGCGCTGCGGAAGTCCGCCGAGCCCAGAGCGCTGACCAAGAGCTAAAGATGCGTTGTCGTTCATTAGGTTACGTGCGAGCGACCCAAACCGCTGCGGACCCTAGTCTACTCAAGGGGCACAGGCAGGCAATTGTTAAATCTGTTCCCAATGGTCGCATACGCAGGGGTGCTGTCACGTGACCCCGTTCCCAAAAGAAAAGGCCCAAAAAGGAGAAGCCCCTCCGGGGGAGGGGCTTCTGAGCTAACCGGGCAAGGCCCGCGAAGCTATTACGGTACGAACACGCGGCAGGAAGCCGGGACGTACTTCGGCGAGATGTCCGTCACGCCGGCGCTGGCGCCCTTGTCGATCAGGGCCGGCGTAATGCCGTTACCCGCGTTGTAACCGCAGAGCCAGACCACGTCGTCGTTGCCGCTGACCATCGGACGCAGCGACAGGAGGGACGCCTTGATGTTCTTGTTGGCCTGACCACCGTAAGTGATGTTCACCGTGCCAGTCACGACCTGGATATTGCCGACGTACTTGCCCGAGGGAATCGTGGCGACACCGGCTGCGTCGACGATGCCGGCGGCGAGGTTGTTCGCCGGGAACACGCCACGATCGGCATAGGTCTCGGCCACAGCGGCCTTGACGGCGCCGGCGAGGTTCAGACCTTCAGTGACCTGCGAGCGGATGGTGTAGTCCTGATAAGCCGGGATCGCGATCGCGGCGAGGATGCCGATGATGGCGACCACGATCATCAGTTCGATGAGCGTGAAGCCCTTTTGGATAGCCTTCATTAGAAACTCCTGAGAGAAAAAAAACGTTTTGGCAGGTTCGCCGCGCGAACTTGCGTGACAACACATTGAAGCAAGCTGTATGCCACTTCCGTGCGGCGGCGCTCAATGTGTTGATCTGCAACGATTCACCAGTTATGCAGACAATCGATTGAACGTAATCGCGTCGACAGTCACCGACTGCGACGGTCACGCGGCGTCACAATGTGACGCTGATTGTCAGTTCCGCTCGGCTCTTCCTGTGCCCAGAGGGATGCCGGCATGCACCATGGCGATGGCCTCGACGAGACGCATACCCAGGTTCCCCGCACGTTCCCGATCGACGAGTTCAATGTGGCCCTTCAGGAAAGTGACACCAGCCTGCGGGTCAGGGCCCCCGAGCAAGGCCGCCGCAACGGCTATTACGAGTTCGACGCGCGTACCCGGAGAGATCGCCTTTGGATCGACCAGCAATGCCGATCCGTGCGTCACGACCGCCTGGCGATCACGTTTGGCCAAAGCCTCGAGGTAGTTGAGCATCATGCGGTTCACGCCAATTGCCTGGGCAAAACAGTCGCTCGATCGGATGACTTGCCAGATCGGCACGAGATCGGGGGCAGGAAGGTACGGGGTCGTTCTGTTTGCGACCGCCCGCACCGCATGCAGCCAGGCTGCCGCGACACCGGGTTTGTCGCAAAGAGCCTTCGGAGTATCAATCGCAAGCAAATCCTTTCCCTCAGCCACCGTCATGCGATTGAGCGCTCCAGTTTCGAGAGCGTCGCGCAAGGCAAGTGCGCCCTGGACCATCTCCTGTCGGGCGAGAAAATTCACGTCACTGGATCGTGCCGGGTTGGCTGGGGGTCCGGGTTCACCCAGAAGCTCCAGGAGCGGCACAGCGTAGAGGTTGAGCTCGGTGAGCACCTGCGCCGTGCGTTTCAGGAACCGCATTTTGGGCGCGGTGAGATCGACGAACGGGAAGTAATCCGAATTCGCCGGCACAGTATAGGAAGCGAACAGTGGATCCAGCGTTTTCTTGCTGCCGATGCGATGGAGCTGGACAACCGCAGGCGACTCGATGCCAACCCGCCGCAATTCTTCGGCCGGCCCGCCGTCGAGAACCGAGGCTCGAATCGGGGGGACCGTGCCGTTCACCGAGGCCACGATGAGGATGTCCGTGTCGTCGGTGTTGAAGATCTGGTAATCGCTGAAATGCGGTGACATCGCTTTGACGATCGACGCCACCACGGTCATGTCGGTTTCGTAGATCTGGACCCACTGGACCAGGAGCCCGTCGGCCGCCAGGTAACGCTTCACTTGCGTGTAGAACTCGGTGGAGAACAGGCTTGCGACGCCGCTCACCCAGGGATTCGACGGCTCCGAGATGATGATGTCGTACGCTTGCTTGCGCGTCGCGAAGAACGTTTTCGCATCTTCGAAGTGGATGTGGCTGCGCTTGTCGGTGAAGAGCTTTTCCACGCGAGGGCGGAATCCGATGCTCGCCGCTTCGGCGATGGCCGGCTCGATCTCGATCGAATCCAGCGTTTCGACATCGCCGGTCATCAGCACGAGTTGCGAGGTGAGGCCCGAGCCGATGCCGATGTTCGCGACACGGCGCGGATTGGGATGGATGGCCATTGGCAATGCACCGGCCATGACCATCGTGATTTCATCGATGCGTGCTACACCCTTGGGGTCCATGTTGACGGCCGCATCGGGTTTTCCGTTGGTGGCGATGGTGACGGCATCCCCGTCTCGCATGAGCGTGATCGTGGCGGTCTTGCCATCGCGCAGGTACATCACATTGGAACCCTCGGGCGAGCTGCTGAGGCCGTGTCGGAACACACCCGACGCCATGCGGTTCGGATCGAGTTGCACCGAGAACGCGATCGTCAGGATGACCACCGCACTCACTGCCGACGCGCCGAGCGAGAATGCCGAACGCTGCGCGGGCATTTCGCGCATCAGCAGGATCACCGCGATGGTGAGTTGCACCGACGCAGCCAGCACCACCGCACCCTTGGTGCCGATGTTCGGCAGCAGCAGGTGAATCGCCAGCAGTACGCCGAAGATGGCACCCATCGTATTGGCCGCGTACACCTTACCGATCGCCTGTTCGCCGGCGCCGGAATGCATGAGAAAGTGCGTCATGAGCGGCAGTGTCATGCCGGCGACGATCGTGGTCGGCAGCATCATCGCGGCGGCGATCGCGTGGCTGATGATGTTGAAGCCCGCATATCCTGTCGGCGTCGCATTGAACGTTTCGAAAGCGCCTGACATGACGTCGAACAGATACCCGTACGCCGGCAGGGTGAGCACGCCCAGAATGGCCATCAGCGCGAACATGAAGCTCAGCGCGCGCAGCGCGCTGGCGAATCCCGCGATGCGGCGGCGAACCCAATAGCCGCCGAACGCCAGGCCGAAAATGAATGCGCTCAACATGAGTTCGAATGCGTGCGTGGAACTGCCGAGCACCAGGCTCAACATGCGGATCCAGGCGATCTCGTAGACGAAGGCGGCGAGACCGGCCATCAGGGACGCCACGAGAATCCAGCGCGTCAATGTATTCATGCCGGCGCTCTGCGGAGGAACCGCCGGTGCGGGCACATTTTCATCGCGCGCCATCAGCCACACGAACAGCGCAAGCAGCACGTTCAGGATGCCGGCGGTCATCACGGTGCCGGGCAGTCCCACGGCCGCGATCAGCCAGAAACCGCTCGCGAGTACGCCCAGCGCCGCGCCCAGGCTGTTGGTGAAGTAGAGCATGGCCAGCGTTTCGCCGGACTTTTCGGGAAAGCGGCGGATGACGCCGCTGCTGATGAGCGGGAACGTGGTGCCTAACAAGATGGACTGCGGCAGGATCAGGAGGGCGGCGAGCGCCCACTTGAACGCCGCGATCGACGCCGCGCTGTCCATGGCCGGAATCGCGGTGTCGAATGAGAACGCCAGGGACCCGACGTAAACCTTGTGGAACACGAGGGCCAGAATGCCGGTGATCAGTTCGACGACCGCGTAGGCCACCAGCAGGTTCTTGATCCTGGCGGTGTTGCGCGCGACGAGCCAGGCGCCGAGCGCCATGCCGCCCATGAAGATGGCGAGCACCAGGGTTTGCGCGTAGGCCGCGTGCCCCAGGAACAGCTTCAGGTAGTGAGACCAGATGGACTCATAAATGAGGCCGGAAAAGCCGGAAACGGTAAAGATTCCGAACAGCATTCGGCGGCTCAGGACGGGTTTGTACATCTGGTTCTCTCTACTCGATGCCTAGTTTCTTGATGCGATAACGCAAGGCGCGGAAGCTCATGCCGAGCAGTTTTGCAGCGGCGGTTTTGTTGAATCGGGTTTGTTCGAGCGCCTTCATGATGGCGGCTCGCTCCACGTCCTCGAGTTGTTCGCCGAGGCCGCTGCGTGTCGCGATGTCCGTGGGTTCAGGGGTGTTGGGCACGCTGGTAGCGCGCATCTGCGCCAGTGTGCCCGCAGGCAGCGGCGGGGCATTTTCCGGGCGCGGCATCGAACGCAGCTGCAGGTCGCCGACATCGATGCTGCCCTGGTTGCACATCGCGAGCGCGCGTTCGAGCACGTTTTCCAGTTCGCGCACGTTTCCGGGAAACGGAAAGTTCTGCAGCACATCTAGCGCTTCCGGCGTGATTGCCGGGGGTTCCACGCCAAGCCGGCGCGACAGCCGCCGGACGATGGCGTCGGCGAGATCGGGAATATCCTCGGCACGTTCGCGCAGCGCTGGCACGCGCAGCTCGATCACGTTGATGCGGTAGAAAAGATCCTCGCGAAACCGCGCCTGCGCCACCAAGTCACCCAAGTTTTTATGGGTGGCCGACAGAATTCGGACATCTATGGGAGATTCGCGCTGTTCGCCGATGGGGCGCACGGTCTTTTCCTGGATTACCCGCAGCAGTTTGACCTGCATATGTAAAGGCAGGTCGGCGACTTCATCGAGGAACAGCGTCCCACCTTCGGCGGATGGGATCAGGCCTTGTTTGTCAGTGACCGCGCCCGTGAAGCTGCCGCGCTTGTGGCCGAAGAACTCACTTTCCATGAGTTCGGCGGGGATGGCGCCGCAGTTGACCGGCACGAACGGGCCCTCGGCCCGAGGGCCGGAGCCATGAATCATGCGGGCCACCAGCTCTTTGCCGGTACCCGATTCGCCAAAAATGTGTACCGGCGCCTGGCTGCGCGCCACCCGCAGGATTGTTTCGCGCAGCCGGTCCATGGCCGGGGCGCTGCCTATCAATTGCGTGCCGGTGCGCGTCGAAACGCCGGCGTCGCCGCGTTGTGACAGCTTGAGCGCGGTCGAGACGATGCGGCGCAGGACGCCGAGATCGAGCGGTTTTGAAACGAAGTCGAAGGCCCCGAGCTTCAGCGCTCGCACTGCCGATTCGACGTTGCCGTGCGCGGTGATCACGGCACAGGGTACTTCGGGGCAATGACTGCCCATCCACTCGAGCAGATCGAGTCCGTCGCCGTCCGGGAGCCTCATGTCGGTGAGGCACAGGTCGAAGCGCTGCGACTTGAGCAATTTCTTGGCGCCCGCCACATCACCGGCCGACAGCGTGGCGAGATTCATTCGCGAGAGCGTCAGAGTGACCAGCTCGACAAGGTCGGGCTCATCGTCCACGACGAGGATGAGCGGAGATGCCACCTCTTAAGCCACCCAACGTTCCGGATCGCGAAATACGATGCGGAACAGGCTGCCGCCGCTGGTGCGGGGCTCATATAGAAGAGTGGCGCCATTGGTCTGGGCCAGCTCGCGGGCCAGGAACAGGCCCAAGCCCGTGCCGCGTGCGTTGCCGGTGAAGAACGGTTCGAAAATCCTTTCGCGATGCTGTGCCGGAATGCCCGGCCCGCGGTCGGCGACTTCGAGGAACGGGCGCGCCGTCGAGGCCATGCGCCCGATTCGCAATTCGATGGTGTCGCCGCCGGTTTCGCCGACTCCGTATTTCACCGCGTTTTCACACAGATTCCAGACAATTTGGCGCAACTGCGTCGGGTCCACCTGGATCTCCACGTCACCGAGCAGCGATGAAATGGCGAGCCGCTCAGACTTTATCTGCATCGTGGCGCAGAACTCGTCGCGAAAGCCATTGAGCCAATTGGCGAGTACCAGGCGCTCGGGGCGGGAATTCTCGCGGCGCGCCATCGACATCACATTCTCGATGATCTGGCGCACGCGATCGCCATTGGTGCGCACGATTTCCGCCAGGCGTTTGTCTTCGGCCGACAGCGAGGCGGACTCACCGAGCAACTGCGCGGCGTGGCTCATGGCGCCCACCGGATTGCGAATTTCGTGCGCGATGCTCGCGGACAGCCTGCCGAGCCCGGCAAGCTTGGATTGCTGGATTTTCGCGGCGAGCAGCTCCGTGTCTTCCAGGAAAACGATGACTGGTGCGGGATCGGAGCCGCCGAGCGTCGCGAAATGTGGTTGTATTACGTGGCCACCGTCGGCCGCCACGAAAGTTTGCGAAGGCACTGCGGGAGAGGCGGTGCGCTGCCTCCAGGTTTCCACCAGGTAGAGAAGCTGCGGCGACGCTTCGCCGAGCAGTGCACCCGGATACGCATTGCGATCGCCCAGCAGCGCCGCGGCGGATTCGTTGATGAGACGGATGCGATTCTCGTGGTCGACCACCACGATGCTTTCGCGCAGGTTCTGCACGATGTACTGCGAAAGCTGTGCCATGTTGGCGAGGTCGACCTGCTGGCGGCGCACGGTCGCCTCGGTGTCGCGCAGCCTTCGCGCGATCGGCCAGGCGAGCAGCGCGACCAGAAACACGATGCCGCCCAAGATGCCGACCGACGGATAGTCGGAAATCGTTGCCTGCCCGACCACGTCGCTGCCGATCTGCTGAGCGAACAGCGCCAGCGTCGCGAGTGCAGCAAGAACGAAGGCATCGCGGCTGTCCGCGAGCAGCGCCATGGCGCCCACCGGAACGACGAACAGAATGCCCAGGCCGCTGTCTACGCCGCCGCTCGAGAACAGCAGCAGGCTGATGGCCACTGCGTCGACCATGGCGTGCACGAAGGTGGTCGCCCGCAAATTGGGCAGCAGGCGGCGACCGCCGAAGACAATAGCCACGCCGGCGGCGAAATACACCGCGCAGGCCCAGAGAAACAGTTCCGGAAACGCGCTGCCGATCGGAGTCGACGCGCCGAAGTAGATGCTGAGAATGAACAGCGCCGGCGGAATCAACAGCCGGTAGAGGTTGACCAAGCCAATGACTCGCCAGGCGAGATCAGTCGGAGCGGGCGGAACGGCGGCGACTAGCGGCATCGGGCGCGACTCTACCAGCTAGCCGCAGGCGGGACGAGTTGCAGCTAGAATACCGCCCTCTTTTTCGCCACCACTGCCAGGGCCTGATGAACCTCCACGAGTACCAGTCAAAAGAAGTGTTCCGCGAGTTCGGAATCCCAGTTCCTACGGGCAAAGCCGCAAAAAGTGCCGAAGAGGCAGTCGCGGCGGCGCAGTCGTTAGGCGGCAATCTCTGGGTGGTCAAAGCCCAGGTGCATGCCGGTGGACGCGGCAAGGCCGGCGGCGTGAAGCTGGCGCGTGATCTCGACACGGTGCGCTCCGCCACCGCCGACATGCTCGGGCAGCGGCTGGTCACCAAACAAACAGGACCGGAAGGCCTGCCCATCGAGACGGTCTATATCGAATCGGGATCGGAGATCGATCGCGAGATCTATCTCTCGCTCACTCTCAATCGCGAGCGTGGCCGCATCGCTGTCATTGCCTCCGAAGCCGGTGGCATGGACATCGAGGAAGTGGCCGAGCACACGCCCGAGAAAATCCTGCGTGTCGACATCAACCCGGCCGCGGGTCTGCAGCCCTACCAGTGCCGCAAGCTCGCCTTCGGGCTGGGATTCAAGGGGCCGCAAGTGGGCAAATTCCAGTCCATTTTGACGGCGCTGTATCGCATCTATCTCGAGCGCGATGCGGCGCTGCTCGAGGTGAACCCGCTCATCGTGACCAAGACCGGCGACCTCGTCGCGCTCGACGCCAAGTTCAACGTCGATGCCAACGCGGTGTTCCGGCAGAAGGCGCTGGCGGCCATGCGTGATCCGTCGCAGGAGGATCCGATCGAGCGCCAGGCCAGCGAGCACGATCTCAACTATGTCTCGCTCGATGGTGACATTGCCTGCATGGTCAATGGCGCCGGCCTCGCCATGGCCACAATGGACCTCATCAAGCTGCACGGCGGCAATCCCGCGAACTTCCTCGACGTGGGCGGTGGCGCCACGGCCGAACGGGTGACCGAGGCGTTCAAGCTCATCCTTGCCAACAAGAAGGTGCGCGCGATTCTCGTGAACATCTTCGGCGGCATCGTGCGCTGCGATCTCATCGCCGAAGGCGTGATGATCGCCGTGAAGCAGGTCGGCGTGGCTGTTCCGGTCATCGTGCGTCTCGAAGGCACCAATGCCGAACAGGCCCGCGAGATGCTCGCGCACAGCGCGCTGGCCATCACGCCCGCCACCGATCTTACCGACGCGGCGAAGAAAGCCGTTTCGCTCGCCGCCAACGGCCGTTAAGGATAGTCATGAGCATTCTTGTCAATAAGAACACCAAGGTCATCTGCCAGGGCTTCACCGGCCAGCAGGGCACCTTCCATACCGAGCAAAGCATCAAATACGGCACCAAGATGGTAGGCGGCGTCACGCCTGGCCGCGGCGGAGAAAAGCACCTGAACCTGCCGGTGTTCGACACGGTGGAGGACGCGGTGAAGAAGACCGGTGCCACCGCCAGCGTCATCTACGTGCCCGCGGCGTTTGCGGCCGATGCGATTCTCGAGGCGGCCGACGCCGGCATCGAGCTCGTCGTGTGTATCACCGAGGGCATTCCGATCAACGACATGGTGCGCGTCAAAGCCACGCTCGCCGGCACCGGCACGCGCCTCATCGGGCCTAACTGCCCGGGCATCATCACGCCGGGCGAATGCAAGATCGGCATCATGCCGGGCTTCATTCACAAGAAGGGCCGCGTCGGCATCGTCTCGCGCTCGGGAACGCTCACGTACGAAGCCGTGTTCCAGACCACTAACAAGGGCCTTGGCCAGAGCACCTGCGTCGGCATCGGTGGCGATCCGGTGCGCGGCATGAACTTCATCGACGTCCTTGAGCTGTTCGAACGCGATCCGCAGACCGAAGGCATCATCATGGTCGGCGAAATCGGCGGCACCGATGAAGAGGCCGCGGCCGATTTCATCCGCAAGTACGTCACCAAGCCGGTCGTCGCCTACATCGCTGGCGTCACGGCGCCGCCGGGCAAGCGCATGGGCCATGCCGGTGCGGTCATCGCCGGGGGCAAGGGCACCGCCGCGGACAAATTCCGCGCTCTGGATGCGGCCGGTGCGCGCACCGTCAAGTCGCCTGCGGATCTCGGCAAGGCCATGGCCGAGCAGCTCGCCAAGCACCGTGCCAAGCCGCGGAAAAAGGCCGAGCGTCCCACGGTATTGATCATCGAGCAGCGCACGGCGAAGAAGCCCAAGGCAAAGCCTGCGAAGAAGAAAGCCAAGCCGGTGAAAAAGCCGGTCGCGAAAAAGCCCGCCCCCAAAAAATCGGCGAAGAAGAAAGCGAAAGCGGCGCGGCGCGGTAAATAGCCGCGGCGCGTGAACGCCCCCGACAAACTGCGTATCGCCTTGGGGCAGCTCAATCTGCTCGTCGGCGATGTCGCCGGCAACGCGCAGAAGATCGTCGCCGCGTCCGAGCGCGCGTGCAGCGAGCTGTCCACGGACTTGCTGGTGCTGCCAGAGCTCACGCTGTCGGGTTATCCGCCCGAAGACCTGCTGTTCCATCGCGGCTTTCGGATTGCCATCGAGAAGGGCATGGCCACGCTCAAAGGCGCGCGCGGCAACTGCGGATTCCTGGTGGGCTTCCCCGAATACGCGGGAACGCAAATCTTCAATTCCGCCGCGCTGATCGAAGCAGGCGAGGTGCGCGCCACACACCGCAAGAGCTGCCTGCCTAACTACAAGGTGTTCGACGAGAAGCGGTACTTCAAGCCGGGCGCGCAGCCCACCGTGGTGGAATTCCGCGGCTATCGCATCGGAATCCTGGTGTGCGAGGACATCTGGGAGCCGGAGCCCGCGCAAATG
>DASTTJ010000232.1:0-3470 GCA_035760205.1 Steroidobacteraceae bacterium
GACTAGCGCATGTTATTTCGGCCGACGCATTCCCGGGACTCTCGGCACCCGCGGCAACCCCGTGTGCTGAGTCTTGAACGGCCGGTTGGGGCTTCCGCCCCGCTTTCCTTCCGCCGTATCTCCGGTCCCGGCCGGCTGATAACCCGGGACCAACTGCATCTTCCCGTTGCCAATGAGATCGGCACGACCCATCTTTCGTAACGCCTCGCGCAACATCGGCCAGTTGTTAGGGTCGTGATACCGCAGGAATGCCTTGTGCAATTTCCGCTGCTTTAACCCCTTCGGGATGATGACTTCTTCGCTTTCACGCGTAACTCGCTTCAGCGGGTTCTTGAGCGTGTGATACATCGCCGTCGCCGTGGCCATCGGGCTCGGCAGAAACGCCTGCACCTGGTCGGCGCGGAACCCGTTCTGCTTGAGCCACAGCGCAAGCTCCAACATGTCCTTGTCAGTCGTGCCGGGATGCGCAGCGATAAAGTAGGGGATCAAGTACTGCTCCTTGCCGGCGAGCTTGGAGTACTTGTCGAACAACTCCTTGAATTTGTGATACGCGCCGACGCCGGGCTTCATCATCTTGCTCAGCGGCCCTTCGCCGATGGCCTCGGGCGCGATCTTGAGATAACCACCCACGTGATGCGTGGCTAACTCCTTCACGTACTCGGGGCTCTCGATGGCGAGGTCGTAGCGCACGCCACTTGCGATCAGGATCTTCTTGACCCCCGGCAGCGCGCGCGCCTTGCGATAAAGATTGATCAGCGCGCTGTGATCGGTGTTGAGATTCGGGCAGATGCCGGGGTACACGCAGCTCGGCTTGCGGCAGGCGCTCTCGATCTCCTTGGACTTGCACGCGATGCGATACATGTTGGCGGTGGGGCCGCCGAGATCGCTGATCACTCCTGTGAACCCAGGCACTTCGTCGCGGATCTTCTCGATTTCTCGCAGCACGCTGCCTTCGCTGCGGTTCTGGATGATGCGTCCCTCGTGCTCGGTGATGCTGCAGAACGTGCAGCCGCCGAAACATCCCCGTTGGATGGCGATGGAGAACTTGATCATCTTGTACGCGGGGATCTCGGCATCGCCGTACACCGGGTGCGGCTTGCGGGCGTACGGCAGCTCGTACACGAAGTCCATGTCCTTCGTAGTTAGTGGGACGGGCGGTGGGTTCAGCCACACGTCGAGGTCGCCGTGGCGCTGCACGAGTGCGCGCGCGTTACCGGGGTTGGCTTCGAGATGCAGGATGCGGGAGGCGTGGGCATAGAGCACGGGATCGGCTGTGACCTTCTCGAAGGAAGGCATGCGGATGACGCTTCGCTCGCGATCCTCACTCTTCACGCGCCGCGCGAACTTGACGACAACTTCCTGCGCCTTCGGCGGCGCCTCGCCGGCTTCAACGGCCGCGGCCTCTTCGTTGGCCTTGCGAATCTCGGGCTCCATCGCATACGGGTCGATGGGCGGGTTCAAGCGTCCGGGCGTATCTATATGAGTGGAGTCGATCTCGATGAAGTCGTGCGACTTGCGCACGAACGCGGTGCCGCGCAGGTCGTTGATCTCGGAGATGTCCTCGCCGGCAGCGAGGCGATGGGCGATCTCGCAGATCTGCCGCTCGGCGTTGCCGAACACGAGCAGATCGGCCTTGGCGTCCAGCAGCACGCTGCGGCGGACCTTTTCGCTCCAGTAGTCGAAGTGCGCGATGCGTCGCAATGACGCCTCGATGCCACCGATGACGATGGGCACATCCTTGAACGCTTCGCGCGCGCGCTGGGCGTAGACGACGACGCTGCGGTCCGGTCGCTTGCCACCCTGCCCGCCGGGGGTGTACGCGTCGTCGCTGCGGATGCGTTTGTCGGAGGTGTACCGATTGACCATCGAATCCATGTTCCCGGCGGTGATGCCGAAGAACAGGTTGGGCTTGCCTAACTGCTTGAAGGGCTCGGCCGAATGCCAGTCCGGTTGAGCGATGATGCCGACGCGGAACCCCTGGGCCTCTAACAAGCGCCCCATGATGGCCATGCCGAAGCTGGGGTGATCCACGTACGCATCGCCGGTGACGATGATGACGTCGCAGGAATCCCATCCGAGCTCGTCCATCTCCGCACGCGACATGGGCAGGAACGGCGCAGTGCCGAAACGGCTCGCCCAGTACTTGCGATAGGTGTTGAGTTCTTTGGGTGCGGCGGCGGCGGACATCTAACAACCTCATTGCGGAAATGGGTTGGAGTCCGAGCGCCGGCGGCAGGCGGCCGCAACGTTCGACTTCGTACCGGAACTTACGCCGGCTAACACCATTTCCTGAAGATTCAGGAGCTCCTCGAGGGTCGGCCGTTGGAGGCGGCCTACTGCCAGAGGTCGGATGGGCGGCAGTGTAAGGACGGGGGGCCGGAAGTCAAAGAAAAGGCGCGAAAACGCTGTCGGCGGCGGTCAAATGTGAAATGGAGCCGCTATTTGGGGCACGCCTCGCGCCACACCACCAGCGCGTGCTCGGCGATGGGCTCCATGCCGAGCTTGGCGCGGCGCTCGTCGAGTTGCCCGGGATCTTCCACGTCAAAAGGCTTCCAGGCCTTGTCCGTGCACTGCCCTTGCGTGCCGTAGCGCTGCAATCGTTTGTCGGCAATGGCCACGCGGTCCCATAGATAGCCGACGCGCTTGCGATCGGTCTTGCCGAGGGGAAGCGCTTCGAGTTCCTTGAGCATGTGGCGCTGGAAGTCGGGCTCGCGATCCGCGTGCTGCACGAGGTGCCAGGCGGCGGTGTCGGCTTCGGCGCCGAAGGTGGGAATGTCAAACCAGTGAATCTGCTCGAGCTGAGCTTTGAGCCAAGCGGTGTTGGAACAGTCGATGGCAGTCATGCGCGAGATGAACGCGGGCGACCAGTTGTTGACTGCGAGCGGCGGCATGCCTTCGGTCCACTTCTTTTCGGTGAACACGCCGCGCACGGCCTGGTCGCGCGAGTAGCGGGCTAACAACTCTGTGACACGCGGATCCGCATTGGGATTCGGGGCGGGCGCGGCCGCCGCCAGGGTGGCATCGAGTGTTGTCAGCTGCTTGCGCATAGCCTGCGCGGCTTTACTCCACTCATCTGCGTCCGGGGCTTGCAGGAGCAGCAACAGCCAGGCGATGGAGGCACCCTGGCGCTGGGTTTCGGGGGAGCATGCGTCGCCCATGCCTGGCTGGCCCAGGCGCAGCGCCGTGGAGGCGCCTTGCCACCAGGCAAAGCGATCCGCTTGAGCCAGCTGCCAGTACCCGGCGCCGGCGAAATCGAAGGTTTCGAGAGTGACGCGGCCCGCGGTCACCTGCTCCGCCAGCTTGGCGGGGTCGGGAAGCGCGGCAGCGTCCTTGGCGGGGCTGGCCCAAGCGGCGAACGCAACGAAAATGATCAAGAGCCTTGCGGAAGCTTTCAGACGCATCCCCTTCTACATGCCGGCTAACCACTGCCCGACATGCTCCCACGCGCGGCTCCTCGCGATCAATACAGC
>DASTTJ010000233.1:0-28787 GCA_035760205.1 Steroidobacteraceae bacterium
CGAGCGGCGAGTCGATGGGATGACGCTCCAGCGGATTGATGCTCTTGCCTTGCAGCTTCACGCGCTCATCGCAGTTCAGTGGGCCGAGTCCGTCGAGCGGCGCACCGGTCCCATCGATGATGCGGCCGAGCAGCCCCGGCCCGACACGCACACTGCCCGCGCGCTGACGCGGAATCACGCGGGCACTGGGCGCGAGGCCGTGGACATCGCCGGTGGGCATCATGAGCAGCTTGTCGCCGGAGAATCCGACGACTTCGGCTTCGCAGCGCGAGCCGTCGCTGGAAATCAGATCGCAGACGTCGCCGACCGCGGCCTGGCAGCCCGACGCTTCCAGCGCAAGGCCAACCATTCGCGTGAGCGAGCCTTCCACCGGAGGCGACGGCAGATTGCCGGCGCGTGCCACCTGGCGGTCGATGCTCTCGCGCCAGATGCGGGAACGCTCGGCGCGGAAAACATTGGCGCCGCTCATATCGCGTCTTCCGGGGCCGGGGGTTCCGGGAGAGCCACTGCATCGACGCGCTCAGCGCGGTCATCACCGAGCAGTCCGCGCATTGCCGCCGCGATGCTGGCTTCGAAGCGCGCGTCTATGCTCGCGTTGTCGGTGGTCACGCGGCAGCCGCCGCGCGCCATGAGGGGATCTTCCCGCAGGTCCCATTCGCGCTCGCCCACTGGCGCGGCGAGCCGATCGCGCAGGATGGCGGCGTCGTCGGGATGCAGGTGAATCTTGATGTTGCGCGCGGCGATCGGCAACAGGCTGACCGTGTGCCGCACGATGCCGATGACCTGCGTGGGATCGAGCCGCAATTCGCGCCGCACGAGGTGCTTGGCGATGATCATCGCGAGTCGCGTCAGCTCGTTCTCGATGCCCGCGTCGAGCTCGTCGAGTGGTTTGGCCAGCGTGTCGATGATCGCCTGCAGCGCGGCGCTCTTGACGTCGACTTCGGCGATGCGAAGTTTGAGTTCCGATTCGCCCTTGCGCACGCCTTCGACGTGGCCGGCCTTGTAACCATGTTCCCAGGCATCGCGTTCCACCGCCGCCAGGTGCATGACGTTCACGCCGCCGCTGCCGCGCGGCAGGGGAGCACCATCGACTTTGGGCAAATCCCAGCGCGAGACGTCTTCGGCGACTTCGGCCAGGACCTCAGACATATTCTTCGCCGCCCTTGCCACCGAGTGCGATGGTGCCATCGTCGGCGAGCTTGCGTGCCGCAAGCAGGATTTCCTTCTGGGCCGCTTCGACGTCGGCGAGGCGCACCGGGCCCTTGTTGGCCAGGTCGTCCTTCATCATTTCCGCCGCGCGCTGCGACATGTTCTTGAACACCTTCGTCTTGAATTCTTCTTCGGCGCCCTTGAGCGCGAGCAGCAGTTTGTCCGCTGGCACCTGGCGCAGCAGTTCCTGCATTCCGCGGTCGTCGATCTCGAGCAGGTCGCCGAACACGAACATCAGGTCCTGGATGCTTTGCGACAGGCGCTCGTCGGCCTTGCCGACTTCGGTCATGACGGCGTTGCCGACCTTGGCGTCCAGCAGGTTGACCATTTCGGCAGCGACCTTGAGTCCGCCGAGCGATGAACTCTTGCCGTTGCTGGCACCGGCCGCGAACTGTTTCTCCATCATTTCGTCGAGCTCGGAAAGCGCGGAAGGTTGCACGCCATCGAGCGTCGCGACGCGCATGACCAGATCCGAGCGGGAGTTCTCGGGCAGGTAACCCAGCACTTCGGCGCCCTGATCCGGTTCGAGATACGACAAGACGATGGCGATGATCTGCGGGTGCTCGTTGCGGATCAGCTCCGCCACCGCGCGGGAGTCCATCCACTTGAGCGCCTCGAGGCCCTTGCGCTGGCCACCGAGCCGGATTCGATCCATGAGCGAGTTGGCTTTTTCATCGCCGAGTGCGTTGACCAGCACCTTGCGCACGAATTCATCGCCACCGACACCGACCGAAGTCTGACTTTCCAGTTGCTGCGTGAAGGAGCTGAGCACCTCGCGCACTTCATCGCGCGACACGCTGTTGAGTTCGGCCATGCTGCGCCCGAGGCGTTGCACGTCCTTCGCGCCCATGTGTTTGAGGATTTCCGCCGCCTCGCTCTCGCCAAGCGTCAGCAGGAGAATGGCGGCGCGTTCAACACCATTGCGGCTCTTGGCGATCTCAGCCATCGCTGGCCACCCACGCTTTCACGACCTGCGCGCCACGCTTCGGGTCCTGCGCGACCATGCCGCGCGCGGCGGCGACCTGTTGTTCGTAGGCGAGACCGGGCGCCTCGACCGCCTGGCCACCGCCTCCGACTCCGATCGCGGCGGCAAGTGCCGACTGGCGAAGTACCGACGGGCGAGCCGCGGTGAGCAAGCCTTTGGTCAGCGGCTTCAACACGCTGAACACGATGACCATCAACACCAGGAGGCCGGCGAGCACTTTCGCCAGCGTCTGCGCCCAGGCGCGCTCCCAGAACGGAATCGATTCGAGCTCGCCCTCTTCGACCGCCGGCGTGCCGAGGAATGAAGAGTTCACGACGTTGACCGTGTCGCCACGCGTGGCGTCAAAACCCACGGCGTCGCGTACCAGCGCGGTGAGGCGGTCGAGCTGCTCGGGCGGCAGCGGTGTTTCGGTGACTTTGCCATCCGCGCTCGTGGTGCGCAGGTTATCGATGAGCACGGCGACGGACAGCCGCGTGACGCGCCCGGCCGGCGCTCGCGTGTAGGCCATCGTGCGATCGATCTCGTAGTTCCGGGTCGACTGGCGCGATGTGGAATCCGGTCCGGTGACTGCCGTGCCGGTGGTGTTGACCCCGTTCGCGCCGGCCGCGTTGCCGCCCGCTGCGGTCGCGCCCGACTGCGCGACGGCGGGCGTGGCTCCGGGAGCCAGCGCCACACCAGGCTGCGGCGGTTGATTGGTCAGCGCGCCGGGCACGCCACCGGCTGTGCCTGCGCCATTGCGCGCGGCCTCTTCGGCCGTGGTTTCGCTGCGCACCACCTGGCTCTGGGGATTGAACTGCTCGCGCGTGGACTCGGTGGTGGTCATGTCGACCTGTGCCACAACCTGGGCTCGCACGCGCCCCGGACCGACCAGTGGCGTCAGCATCTCCTGGATGCGATTCGAATAACTTTGCTCGAGACGATGTGAGAACTCGAACATCCGATCGCGCATCGCCGTGTCGCTGTCGGTGTCCGGCGCCGAGAGCAACCGGCCCGTCTGGTCCACCACCGTCACCTGCGACGCCGAAAGCTCCGGAATGCTGGATGCCACGAGATTCGCAATGGCCTGGACATTTTCATCATCGAGCCGGCGGCCGGCCTTGATCTGCAGGAACACCGAGGCGGTGCCGGGACGGCGCTCGCTGACAAACGCGGATTGTTTGGACATGGCCAGGTGCACGCGCGCGCCCTGCACGTTCTGCAGGCTGGCGATGGTGCGCGCCAGTTCGGTTTCGAGCGCGTGCTGATATCGCGCCGTCTCCATGAAGGCGCTGACCCCGAACCCCGGATCGCGCGTCATGGCGTTTACGCCACCACCGCCTTCGGGAAGCCCCTGGGACGCGAGGCGCATCCGCGCCGGGGCAAGGTGCTCGGCCGGCACACTGATCGATCCCACGCCATTTTCGAGCTTGTATGGAATGCCGGCGCCGTCGAGCGCCTGCGTGATCTGCGCGGCGTCTTCGGCCGCGAGGTTGGAGTACAGGAGGCTGTAGGTGGGCCCGACGGACCAGAGCATGACACCCACACCGGCGGCGATCGCCGCGGCGACGCCGACTAACAAGAGCAGCGGCTTCATGCCGCTGATGACGCGCTCGGAGCCTGTGTTGACCACATCTTGTGCCATCGACTGATTCCTCTAGCCGCTTACAGCGGCATGTTCATGATCTCGCGGTAGGCCTCAACGAACTTGTTGCGGACTTCCGTGAGAGCGCGAAACGAAACGTTCGCTTTCTGCATTTCGAGCATGACCTGCGGCAACTCGACGCCGGGTACACCGCGTTCGAATTGCGTCTGCAGCGTGGTCGCCTTGCTCTGCACCTTATTGACCGAGTCGAGTCCCTGCTTCAGCAATTTGGCGAAGCCGTTGTCGACCGCACCGGGTGCGCCCGCGGGACCCTTGGGTCCACCGACACCACCGGCACCGCCTACGCCCTGCGAGATGCTGCGGATCTGGGCCAGCACACGGTCGATTTCCATGTTGCTCATTTGAAGTCTCCGGTGGCTCTAACTTCAGGCGGCGGGAACTTCGACGCCGGCGCTGCGAATGCGCGCGAGCTTGTAACGCAACGTGCGCGGGCTGATGCCGAGTTTTTCCGCCACTTCGCGCCGGCTGCCGTGCGCGACGCGTAATGCTTCGAGAATCACGTCGCGTTCGGCGCGCTGCAGGGTCTGCTGGAGAACGGGTGAGCTGCTGGCGGCGCCTTCGGCGCGCGTCGGCTGCTTCTCGAAAAGAATGTGTTCGGCTTCGATGACCGGACCTTCGACCAGCACCACGGCTCGTTGCAGAAGGTTGTCGAGCTCGCGCACGTTACCCGGCCAGTTATAGGTGAGCAGCAGGTGCGCGACGTCGGCCGAGAGCGCCGGGATGCGGTGTCCTGCGCGCGCGCGCTGCTGCAACAGATGGGTGGCCAGCGGCAGGATGTCGTCGCGGCGTTCGCGCAGCGGCGTCAGCGCCAGCGGAAACACGTTGAGGCGGTAATAGAGGTCTTCGCGGAAGCGGCCAGCGGCCACTTCTTCGCGCAGCAAGCGGTTGGTAGTAGCGACGACGCGCACGTCGAGCGATACCGGCGTGCTGCCACCCAGGCGCTCGACTTCCCGTTCCTGCAGCACGCGCAGCAGCTTGGCCTGTAGTGCGAGCGGCATCTCGGTGATTTCGTCGAGCAGGATCGTTCCGCCCTGAGCCTGCTCAAACTTGCCGGCATGTGCATTGACCGCGCCGGTGAAAGAGCCTTTCTCGTAACCGAACAACATGGCTTCGAGCATGTTTTCCGGAATGGCTGCGCAGTTGACCGCGACGAATGGACGCGCGGCGCGCGGGCTGGCGCGGTGAATGAGCCGGGCCAGCACTTCCTTGCCGGTGCCGGACTCGCCGACGATCAGCACCGAACAATCGGTGGCCGCCACGCGGCGCGCCAACGCCATCGTCAGCAGCGAGGATGAATCGACCGCGACCGGTTCCAGCGCGTCGCTCAGTTTCATTTCAGTGCTCATCGGAACCTCAAGTTCATTTGGCCTGGGCGGCCAACGATTGCAGTTGCAAGAGCTGTGCCTGGCAAAGTGTGCTCGAGCAGCGTGACACCGATCACATGAGTGTCATGATTCCGTCGCTGAAAGAGAAAGCCGCTGGCGCACCGCGCGCGCCCGGCGACGTAAGTCAGGCGTGTTCGGCTGCCTGGGCCATGCCGAGCTTGCGCAGCTTCTCCACCAAAGTAGTACGGCGCAGCGACAGCAGCCGCGCTGCATGCGCGACCGTGCCGCCGGAGCGCTGCAACGCCTGGCTGATGAGACTGCGTTCGATGACCATGAGATGTGCGCGCAGGTCGACGCCCTGCTCGGGCAGGCGCGTGATTGCATCCTGCTCTCCGAGCCACATGGACATCGGCAATACTTCTTCTTCCACGACTTCGGCATCGCCGGACATCGAGGCTAACAACTGCGGTATTTCCAGTGTCGGCGTGAGCGCGACTTCCGGAGCCGTCCAGTCCGACGGTCGATAACGCGCCGGCAGATCGCCGACGCCGACCGGGCGCTCGGGACAGAGAATGGCGAGCCTCTCGATGAGATTCGACAGTTCGCGGATGTTTCCCGGCCAGGAATACGCGGCCAGCGAATCGAGCGTCTCGGGCAGCAACTGCAGGCGCGGCCGGCCGCGCGACGCGGCAACCGACACGAAATCGTCGATGAGTATCTGCAGATCGTCGATGCGCTCGCTGAGCGTCGGCATCTCGATGGGGAAAACGTTGAGGCGATAGAACAGATCGCCGCGGAACGTGCCGCGTACGATGGATTCTTCGAGGTTGCGGTGCGTGGCGGCGATGATGCGCACATCGCAGTGGCTGGACACGTTGCTGCCGACACGTTCATAGACGCGCTCCTGCAGGACGCGCAGCAATTTCACCTGCATGGGCAGGCTCATGTCGCCAATCTCGTCGAGGAACAGTGTGCCGCCCTCGGCGATTTCAAAACGGCCCTTGCGCGTGGTGATGGCGCCGGTGAACGAGCCTTTCTCGTGGCCGAACAGTTCGCTCTCGAGCAGCTCGGCGGGAATGGCGCCGCAGTTGACGGCGACAAACGGACGCTGGCGGCGCGGGCTCGAGGCGTGAACGGCGCGCGCGGCGATCTCTTTCCCCGTACCGGATTCCCCTAGGATGAGAACCGTTGAATCGTACGGGGCCACCTGCCCGATGAGCCGGTTGATGGCCGAAATTGCCGGGGAAACTCCGGAGGGCAACTGAACACCGTCATCCTTCGGGTTCGTGGCCAGGTTCATCTCTGCACGGCGCGCGACTCCCTCGCTCTGCGCACTGATGCACTCGATTGGCTGCACGGTTACTCCTTACGTCTCTCGCGAGTATCTTCGCGCTTATGGTGCGCGAGAAAACGTGACGCGCCGTGCATCTTTGCAGACACACGCGCGAAATGAACTAACAACCCTGCGCGATCTGCCGATGACACGCGCCGCCAGGGGGATTCCCTTAGTGATAAATCCCGGGTGAAAACACCTTGTAAATTCTATCCGCGGCGTATGCCGCGTGCTCCGGCAATCTTTCGCCGGTGCCGGCGAAACACCAGCTTCTCGATGTGATCGGCGACCGTCTCGCCCAGCGAGAGAAAACGCACGCGCACTTGTCCGGGCGCGGCACCGGCCACCACCTGCGCGGGAAGATTGAGCGGTTGCACGACAATGTCGCGCAACATCACCTCGAGAACGCCATACCCGCCTTCCACCAATCCTTCGTCGTAAGTGAAACTCGCACCCATTGCGTTCAGACGAATGGTGAACGGCCGAAGTCGCGGCTGGCTCTGGGCCAGCAGCTGTCCGGCCAGATCGAGCAGCAGGTTCAGTTTGAAATCGAGGCGGCGAAGATCGGCCGAGTGCGGCGATTCGTCGTCGGATTTGTCGAGCTGCCCATGTTCTTCGAGCGCATCGCAGGCCTGCAGCACGCGCAGGTTGCGCTCGGCAAAATGATGAGCGGTGACATCGTCGATCTGCTGTGCAGAGGCCCGCCAACGAACCGGCAGCAGGTCTTCATAGGCCAGCTTGTCGAAGATAACGATGGTGTCTTTGCCGTCGTACATGGGAGCGTGGGGACTGTACCCGCTTCGATTTAATGAAGTGGGGCCTGTCCCCACTCCGCATTCAGTCTAGCGGCTTTTGCCCATCATCGCGGCAATAGCGCGTTCCGACTCGAGCGCGGCTTCGTCGAGCGCGCGCAAGGCCGAGCGCCCGTTGACGTCGAGCTGCAGGGTGCGCATCAGTCCGAGGAGTTCGCGCCTGTCGGTAAGTTCTTCGTGCACCCTGCCCCAGCGCTGCTCGCGCACGTAGCGCGAGATGTCCCAGGTGCTGGCAAGAACGGCGGAGGCCACTCGACGCCAGCCGGTGTCGTGCCCGCCCGGCATCATGGGCGACAGGGTACTGCTCACCAGCCGCAGGTGCGGCCGGCTGCCAGCGGCTTGTGAGGCTGGCGAACTCATCTTGGTGACGCCGGGCCGCGTGTCTGCGGCAACGCGAGCCAGGCCGAGCGCACTTCGCCCAGCAGCCGGCTCACTTCATCGAGCCACTCGGGCTTGTTTGATGCATTCGCCTGCATGAGGCGCTGGCACATGTATTCGTAGAGCGAATCGAGGTTGGCGGCCAGTTCGCCACCGGCCTTGAAGTTGAGGCTGTTGCGCAGCTCGTCGATGATCGCCACCGCGCGATGCAGCAGCGCCGCCTTCTCGGCTCCGCCACCGTGCGACATCATTCCGCGCGCGGTCGCGATGCGTTCCATGGCGCCGTCCATCATCATCACGATCAGGCGATGCGGATCCGCGGCATCCACGCCGCTGTGTACGGCGGTGCTGCGATAGGCGGCGAGTTTTGCGGCATTGGGCGGAAAAGCCATCGTCAAGTGCTCCACTGTTATGGAGATTAACGGCCCGCCGCGCGCGGACTTGAGCGGCCCGGCTCAGTCGCGTTTGGAGATATTTGCGATGGAGCTCAATTGCTGCTCCAGGAATGCGGAAGTGTTCTGGAGCTTCGACAGCAGGCTATCGAGCGCGGTGAACTGCGCGCGGTAGCGCGATTCCACCTTGAGCATGCGTGCTTCTAGCGCCGCCTGGTCCTTTTGCAGACTGACGCTGCGCTGGTTCAGGCGCTTGGTGCGCACGTCGAGTTCGGAGTCGGTGGCCAGCCGCGGAGTCAGCGCATCCGACATGCGCGCGGCCACGCCGTTCGCCGAGCCGAATAGTGATGCCACGCCGTCGTAGTTAGAGGCCATGGCAGCATTGAGCTTGGCGGCGTCGAGCTTGAGCGTGCCGTCCTTCTCAGTGGTAATGCCAACGCTGGCCAGCGTCTGGTATGGGCCGGTGATGCCGCTCGCCGTGCCGGTGAGCTTGGAGCGCAATTCGGTTTCGATGCCGCGCAGCATGGCGTCACCAAGCAGCGGACCGGCCCTCTTGGTGGCCGGCTCATAGCTGCGCAGTGAACCGATGGTCTTGGCCAGCGCGTTGTACTGGTCGACGAAATTTTTGATGCGCCCGGTAGTCGCGTTGGTGTCGTTGGCGATGGTGAGCGAAAACGTTTCGCCCGGCTCGGCATCAAGCAGCGTAATGCTCACGCCTTCGATCGCGTCGTCGATGGTATTGGTGGCACTGTGGTGTTCGAAGCCGGCGATGTACACGACGGAATCCGCGGCTGCGCGCTGCTGCGCGTAGTTGGTGGTCAGCGTGGGGTTGTACACCAGGCTCGCGAGTCCGCCGTCGCCGTCTGATTGGGCCACCGTGATGGCGGCATCTTCACCCGTGGCAACCGCTGACAGCACCAGGTGGGCGCCATCCGCGGCATTTACGATGGTGGCGCGAACCAGATCCTCGTTGCCCGTGGCCTGGTTGATGGCGTCGCGGATCTGCGCAAGCGTGTTGTGGCTGGCGTCGACATTGACCTGGAATGAATTCTCGCCCGACGCGATGGTGAGTGTGCCGGTACCCACCACCTGACCCGCGCCGGAAACGAACGGATCGGAAGTGAGCTGGTGCGCCGACGCCAGGGATTCGACCTGGATGTCGTAGCTGCCCTGCGACGCGGCGTTGGTCGCGGAGGCCGTGAAGATGCTGACGTCCGATGCCGTCGCCGAGCGCGCGGAGAAGGACTCCAGCGACTTGAGCGGCGTCAGTGCCGCATTGAATGCACCGAGCGCGCCCTTGAGCGAGCCCAGTGCGGAAATGGTGGTGACCGTTGCAGTCTGCGAGCGCGTGAGCTGCGCCTGCGCGGGTGCCTTTTCGGCAGCCACGAGCTGTGAAACGAGACTGTTGATATCCAGTCCCGACCCTAAACCGGGTGAGCTCAGTCCTGCCATGTCATCCTCTTGAAAACTTAAACTTTCTCGTCCAGCAATGCGCCGATGCTGGCTTCGATGCGTTCCGCCATGCGCAACGCTTCTTCGCCCGGCACCTGGCGGATCACTTCGCCGGTCTCCGCATCGGTGATGCTCACGACCATACGGCCACTGGCGTCATCGACGCGGAACTGCAGCGCGCGATTCGTGCTGCGTAAAAACGTATCGATCTGCCGCGTGACCGACTCGATTTTCGGAATCTCCACGGGCCGTGCCGGCTTGGCCGCCGGCACCTTCTCAACAATCTCGACAGTCGAAGCTGTCACGCGCGTAGGCAGTGCCTTGCGCTGATTTCGGCTGTCGGCTTCCAGAATTGCTTCACCGACTTTCATGACCGTACCTCAGCGGTTCTCCGGGTTCGCCCGCTTCGGCAAACGCCGCGAGTCTTGCGACTCGCGGCGTCCGCTTTCCTGCGGCTATCCGAAGCTCCGCTCAGATGTCACCTCGTTACCGGAGCAGCGAGAGGACGTTCTGCGGAACCGCATTCGCCTGAGCGAGAATCGCCGTGCCGGCCTGCTGCAGAATCTGCGCGCGGGTCAGAGCGGCGGTTTCCGCAGCGAAGTCCGCATCGAGGATGCGGCTGCGCGCGGCGTTCAGGTTCTCGGCAGTCGTCGTCAGGTTGGCGACGGTCGACGAGAAGCGGTTCTGCACCGCACCGAGGTCGGCGCGGATGCTGGTGACCTGGGCCAGGGCACCGTCGAGCACCGCGATCGCGGAGTTCGCACCCGCCACGGTCGAGATATTGACCGTGTCGAGACGCGTCAGCGCCGGAGTCGCAGAGGCCAGACCACCGAACGCCAGGTCCGCACCGCCCAGCGTGAAGCTGGAAGGCGAGCTCAGCGTGATCGTGCCGCGGGTCGTGATGCCAGCGCCGTCAGCGGCATTCGTGCCCGCCGTTTCAGCACCCTGTACCAGGGCGCCTGCGCCACCACCACCGACGACACCCGCTTCGCTGAAGCCAGCGAGCGTGCCGTTGGCACCGAGCTTGCGGTTAACGAGCGTCAACGTGTCGGTCGCCACGGTCGAGTTGACCGAGGTGTTACCGAGCGTGTACTGCGCGTTGACAGCCGTGTTGAGAGCGGTCGCAACCTGCGCGGCCGTATTTCCGTCCGCCACCGTCACGGCAACGCTGCCGGCGGTCACGGTCGCATCGGTCGTGAACTCGTAGGTCACGCCGTCGAGAACAAAGCTGTCCGCTTCGGTCAACGAACCGGCGGCCGGAGCCGACAGGTCGAAGGCACCGCCGATCTGCAAGGCAAAGGTGTCGTTGCCGGTCGGGTTCGCACCCGTCGACACGTCGAGACCCGTGGCGTTGAAGATTGCGGTCGCGCCAGCGGCGTCACCGGCCGTGCTGGTCAGCGCGATGTTGCGACCGTCGCTGGTCGTCAGGCTCAGAGCACCCGTGCTGGCATCGGCCGTCGCGGTCACGCCCGTCTGGTTGGTCACCGCATTGATCGCTGTCGCGGCGTTGCGGCCCTGGGTCACGGCGCTCGCGTCGCGCGCAATCGCGCCCACCGAGATGCCATTGATGGCCAGCGCACCGTTGGCCAAGCTCGAACGCGCAATCGGGGCAGAACCCTGCACCGAGCTCGCGGCCGAAGCACTGACGCCGGTCAGGTTGGTCTTGGAGTTGATGGCCGTGGCTTTCGCCGTGGCGCTGTCGGCAGTGACGCCGGCGGCACTGGTGGCAGCCGAGACACCGACTTCCACGCCGTTGATCGTGAAGCCGGCACCGTCGAAGGCGCTGGAGGTCACGGCGGCGCTGGTCGCCTGGAAGGCGCCTAACAGGTTCGTGGTCGAGCCCGTGATACCGAAGGAGATGGTCTGGTTGGCATTCGCGCCGACCTGGAACTGCGCCGACGAGAACGTGCCGTCGAGGATGTTCTGGCCGTTGAACTGCGTGGTCAGACCGACGCGCTGAATTTCCTGCAGAAGCTGGTTGGCTTCGGCGTTGAGCGCGGTGCGGTCAGAGGCTGAGTTCGTGCTGTTGGCGGACTGGATGGCCAGTTCGCGGATACGCTGCAGCGCGTTGCCGGTTTCGCCGAGCGCGCCTTCCGCGGTCTGGGCAAGGGAGATACCGTCATTCGCGTTGCGGACGGCCTGGTTGAGACCGCGAATCTGCGTGGTGAAACGCTCCGAGATCGCGAGACCGGCGGCGTCGTCCTTCGCGCTGTTGATGCGCAGACCGGAAGAGAGACGCTGCAAGGCCGTCGCCAACTGGCCCTGTGATGTCGTGAGGTTGCGCTGAGCAGTCAGCGACGCCACGTTTGTGTTGATGACTTGAGGCATTGAAACGACTCCTGAATTTGTGGGCCGGTGACAACACCGGCAATAATTTGCTCAGGGCCTGTATCGGTTGTGCTGGGGCGAACTTAAGCGTGAGTGGCGGGCCTACACATATTTGTGAGGCATATCACGGTGTTAGTTACAGGTAGTCGAATAAGGACAGTTGCGCGATCTTCGTATAGGCGGCCTGCGCGGCCTGGAGCCCCGTGTACTCCTGATTGAGCCGGCTGATCGCCTCCGCATAATCCACGTCGCGCAGATCCGCCAGCAACGCCTGCAGATCGACGGACTCGGCGCCGCGTGAGTCGGCGGCCTGGTCGATAGCGCTCAACCGTGAGCCGACTTCGGCACGAATGTTAGAGGCCCGCTGAAGGCTCTGATCGAGATTGGCGATGCTGCCGCCGATCTGCGCCTGGAAAGTGGCCTTGTCGAGAGGTGTGGTGGTCGCCGAACCGAGCGTCACCGCAAGCTCTTCGAGCATCGCGAACATGTCGGTCCTCTGCGCGGGCGCTATGGAAAAGCTGTCGCCGGCGGCGGGTGTCCCCGTGATGGTCACGTTCACGCCTAGAAAAGAAACGCTCTGCCCGCTCGTGAATCCCGCGCCGCTGGCGATGACCACCGGTGTGGGCAACGTGTCGTCCACGACCTGCCAGTCGGTCGGACTCGTGAACTGCAGCGAATAGTTGTCGGGCACCCACGCGGTGGAATTCACCACGCGACCGACGTCGATGGTGCCAGTGCCGGTGTTTGTCGCGGCCACGCTGGTGCGGAACACCCCATTGCGTTCGGCCAGGTTCATGAAAACATCGGCGCCGCTGTGGCCATCGGCGATCGACTGACTATTGCCGATGCGGACCACGCGATTGGTCATGTCGCCCAGATAGTTCACGCCAGTGGTGCCCGGCGCGAACGGCGCGGCGCCGGTCGATGTACCGGCGAACAGATATTCGCCGTTGCCATCGTCGCGATTCGCGATCTCGACCAGTGCCTGGAGCTGCTGGCGCACGTCATTGGCGAGCATGCGTCGTTCGTCGGCGCCGAGCGTCGAGTTGGCGCCCTGCAGTGCACGTTCGCGCACGTATTGCAGCACCGAGGTGACGTCGGCCAATGACTGCTCTTCGAAGTTGAGGCGCGCTTCGACGATATTCGAGTTGCGTCCGAACTGCTCGTTTTCGGCCACGGTGCGATCGAGCACGGCGGCGCGTGTCGCGGCGATCGGATCTTCGGACGCGGACTGGAATCGCTTGCCCGTGGTGACCTGCTCCTGCGTCCTCGCCATGCGAGTCTGCTGCTCGAGGATGGCGTTGATGCTGGTGCGATGCATTCCGGCGGTGGACAGGCGCATGTGAGTTATCTCCGGACCGCGTTTAACAGCGTATCGAACATCTCGTTGGCCACTGCAATGATCTGCGCCGCGGCGGCATAGGCCTGCTGATAACGCAGCATGTTGGCGGCTTCTTCGTCGAGATTGACGCCGGACACCGAGTCGAGCGCGGCAAGGTCGCTGTCGTGAATCACAGCTTCGGCGTCGCGATTGACCTGCGCGGTTCGGGTGGATAGCCCCACGTCGGCGATGAGTTTCTCGACAGTCGAGGAAGCGGATTTTGTGCCGCCGTCGAGCACGTTGGCACGCAGCGCGTCGGCCAGCGCGAAGGCGTTGCGATTGTCGCCAGTGGCGCCGGCATTGCTGCGCACCGTGAAGCGGTCACCGACCGCGGGCGCGCCATTGACCTGGATGCGCCAGCCGTTGACGTCGATATTGGAACCCGGCGTGTACGTGAAACTTCCAGCGCCGTTCACCGTGTAGGTGGTCGCGGAAGTGAAATCGATGTCGACGGTGGTCAGGAGCGCGGCGTCGGTCGGGTCGAGGACCTCACCCGAGGTCACGGTTCCGGTGCCGGTGTTGGTGCTGGTCACCGAGGTGCGGATGGGCGCCGCCGCCGCGACGCGCGACGCGTCGGTGATCGCCACGCTCATGCCGGCGAGCGCATTGCGCGTGGGGCTGATCACATGCTGATCGCCCGTCGCAATGCCCGCGCCAACGACGATCGACAGGCCGTCGGCGACGATCGGATCGGCGACGGTACCCGTGCCAGTAAAGCTGACGGCGGCGCCGGTATCCTGGCGGCGCAATGTGTATCCCGTGGTCGTTCGCGCCAGAACGTAGTCGTTTGACGTCAGCGCACCCAGATTGGTGCGTGTCACGGTGACCGCTGCCGTGCCGGTGTTGGCGGTTGCCGGCGTGGCAGTGGCCGCGCCGATGTTGAAGAAGTTGCCGCCGAGTGCGCCCGTGAGGTCCATGCCCTCGCGATGCTGTGCATTCACCTGGCTCGCAATGGCGACGCCGATGCGGCCGAGTTCGTTGCGCGCCGGGTCCAGCATCTGGCTGCGCCAGTCGAGCAGGCCGCCGAGCGTTCCGCCGGAGACCACGCGGGTCAGGTCCACGGCACCGCCAGGCGTCTGCAGGGACAGCAGCGTGCGTTCCGGATCGAGGGGATCGACCGTGGTGGTGATCTGCGATGCCTGGTTGCCGAGCACCAGCGGCTGACCGTTACCAATGAATACGTTGAGCGTCGAATCGCCTTCGGCGACGATGGACACTCCGACCTTGCCCGACAACTGGTTGATGAGCGCGTCGCGCTGGTCGAGAAGATCGTTAGGCGGCTGGCCCGACTGCTGCACAGCCACCGAGATATCGCCGTTGAGCTTGGCGATACCCTGCGCGAGTGTGGTCATCTCCTGCGCTTCCACACTCAGCCGGCCGTTGATTTCGGTCGACATGTTGCGCAGTCGCGAGTCGTAGCTCTTCAGCCGTTCGGCCAGCGCGCGCCCCTCGGCGATGAGCACCTGGCGTGCCGGAATGGACGATGGCGTGGTGGAAACTTCGTTGATCGCGTCCGTGAAACTCTGCAGCGCGCTCGATAATCCATTGGCGGAATCGCCCAACAGATTGTCGATGCGCTCGGCCTGAGTGGCGAATGCATCGAGGCGCGCGAGGTTGGTACCGCTGGTGCGCGTCTGCTGCGCGAGAAACTGGTCGTAGATCCGGCGGACCGTCGATGCTTCGACACCCGTGCCGATCCAGCCCGATCCGGACATTTGTGGCTGGCGCGCCGAAAACTCGACGCGCTGGCGGGTGTAACCCGGCGTCGCGACATTCGCGATGTTGTGCGAGGTGGTATCGAGAGCGCGCTGCAAGGAGCGCAAACTCGACAGACCCGTGCTTAACACGTCAACCATTGCTTATCCTTGAAGGGCCCCGTGCCGATATCGGCTCCGCGGAGCCCGACTTGAATTCGTTCGCTGCAGTGCGATTCCCGACCTCCACCGCCACCGCGATCAACTTGCGTGCGTAATCCGGATCCGTGGCGTAGCCGCCACGCTGGAGCGCATTCGCGAAGGCCTGGACGTCGCTGCCCGTGTTCAGCGCGGAGGCGTAGCGCGGGTTGTCGCGAATCAGGCGAACATAATCCTCGATGCTCTCCCGGGAGGAACCATACGCCCGGAAATTCGCGTCGACGCGGGACGCAACGCCTGAGTGAAACTCTTCCGTGTTTGCCTGAACACTGGCGCCACTCCAGCCTGCTCCGGCCTTGATGCCGAAGAGGTTGTGACTGTCGCCGGGCTTCGAACGGCCCCACCCGGTTTCGAGCGCCGCCTGCGCAATGAGGTTGTTAGGGTCGACGCCGAGTTCGCGCGCCGCTTCGGTCGCGTGTGGCATGAGCCCGGCTATGAATTGTTCACGCTGTTCGGGCGTTGCGACCGCGGTCGTGGCGTCAGAACCGGGCTTGATCGCCGCGGACCCCGCGCCGGCTCCACCACTCAACTGCCGGATCAGCATGTCGGCCAGGCCCAGGCCGCGGCCCTGGCTCAACTGCACGGCGAGCTGGTCGTCGGCCATGTCCTGGTACATGTCACCCTGATCGCTGCCGAACATCGGATCGCCGAAGCTGGCGCTGCGCATGCTCTCGAGCATCATCTTGGTGAACAGGCTCTCGAATTGCTTGGCCACGGCACGCAGCGTCTCCGGGTCGTTGACCCCGGCGCCGCGGCGTAGAGCCGCAAATTGCTTGAAATCGTGGGCGTCGACGCGCGGAGCGTCGGCACGCGCGCTGCCACGAGTCATCGCCTCCGGAATGTTGTTAGCGTCGATGCGCAGCGCCATGTCGGGCCTCTAGATGACGATGAGCTCGGCGCGCAGTGCGCCCGACTCTTTGAGTGCCTCGAGAATCGCCACCAGGTCGCCGGGCGCCGCGCCCACCTGGTTGACCGCGCGCACGATGTCGTTGAGGTCGACACCCGCGTCGAACACGAACATGCGCGACGGCGGCTGCGAAACCGAGATCGAACTTTCCGGCACCACCACGGTGTCGCCGCGGCCGAATTCGTTGGGCTGGCTTACCGTGGCACGCTCGGTGATGGTCACCGTGAGCGAGCCATGCGACACCGCCGCCGGCATGACGCGCACATGCGAGCCAATCACCACGGTGCCGGTGCGCGAATTGACGATGACGCGCGCCGGAGCGTCGCCCGGCTCGATCTCGATGGCCTCGAGCGTGGCGAGATAGGCGGTACGTTGACTGGGATCGGCTGGCGCCGCCACCTTGACCGACACGCTGTCGACCGATTGCGCGGTGCCCTCGCCCAACAACTTGTTGATACCTTCGGTGAGGCGCGCCGAGGTGGTGAAATCCGGCGAATGCAGATTGAGCATGACGTAGGGCTCGCTGGTAAAGCCGTTGGGCACTTCGCGCTCGACCGTCGCCCCGTTGGGCACGCGGCCCGCCGAAGGCACGTTGACCGCGATGCTGGATCCGTCCTTGCCGGACACTCCAAAACCACCGACCACCAGGCTGCCCTGGGCGATGGCATACACCTCGCCGTCGGCGCCGATCAACGGCGTCATGATCAAACTACCGCCGCGCAGCGAACCGGCGTTGCCGATGGACGACACGGTCACATCGATGTTCTGCCCGGTCTTGGCGAACGGCGGCAGATCGGCATGAACCGTCACCGCCGCCACGTTTTTCAGCTGCGGGTTGGCGTTGGCCGGAATGGTGATCCCGTAACGGGTCAACATGTTCTTGATGCTCTGTATGGTGAACGGTGCCTGGCTGGTCTGATCACCCGTACCGGCAAGTCCGACCACGAGGCCGTAACCGACGAGCTGGTTCTGGCGCACGCCTTGCACCGAGGCGAGGTCCTTGACGCGATCGGCCTGCGCGCTCGCGGCGAGTAGCAGGAACAGTGCGGCGGCAATGGCCGCGGCAAAGTTGAGTTTTTCGAAACCGAGACGCTTCAGCGCACGCATGGGAATAGTCCTGTTCAAAACGGCGTCTTCGGAGAGTTGAAGAAGCGGAAAAGCCAGCCGGGCTTGGAGGCATTCGCCACCGTGCCCTGCCCGCCATAAGAGATGTATGCGTCGGCCACGCGCCACGACAGCACGCTGTTGTCCGGCGCGATGTCGCTCGGACGCACGATGCCCTGCAGGCGTACGAATTCACGGCCGTTGTTGATCGCGACCCATTTCTGGCCGCGCACCAGCAGATTGCCGTTGGACAGGCGCTTGTAGACGGTGACGGTGATGAAGCCGTCGAGTTTGTTGCTCTGGGTCGCCGCGCCATTGCCGGCGAAGTCGGTCTGGTTGTCCATGCTCGCTTCCAGTATCGGAACGCCATTGACGGTGACCGGGCGGCCGGCAATCGTGGGTCCGGTCAGCGTCGCCTGCGATGACTTGCTGGCGGTAGTCGTCGCAGACTTCTCCGCCTCGGTGCTTTCCGAGAGGCGAACCGTGAGCGTGTCCCCGACGTTGCGCGCGGTGACGTTGTTCCACAGCGTGACATCCGTGCCCTGCGCGTAGATGGCTCCAGGCAGCGCCTTGGGTCCTGCGGCTTCATCGGGCCAGCTCGGTTCGAATTCGCGGCCGCCGTCTTCCTGCAGCGATGCGCAACCCACCGACAGTACTGAGGCGAGCGCGATGACGACGATGTGGGCGTGTTTCATTGTTTAGAGTTGCTGATTGACGTATTCGAGCATCTGATCGGCGGTCGAGATGGCCTTCGAGTTCATCTCGTAGGCGCGCTGTGTCTCGATCATGTTGACCAGCTCTTCGACGACGTTGACGTTAGAGGCTTCGACCGCACCCTGGGTGGTCACGCCGAGTCCGTTCTGTCCGGGCGAACCGGTCTGCGCGGCGCCACTGGCCACCGTCTCCGCGAGCAGGTTTTCGCCAAGCGGCTGCAGGCCGGCCGGGTTCACGAAATCCGTGAGCTGAAGCTGCCCGACCTGAACCGGGTTTTGCTGGCCGGCTACGCGCACGCTCACCACACCATCGCGCGCGATGGTGATGCTCTGCGAGCCATCGGGAATGCTGATGCCTGGCTGCAGCACGTAGCCGCTAGAGGTCACCATCTGGCCCTGCGCCGACACCTGGAAACTGCCGTCACGCGTGTAAGTGGTGGTGCCATCGGGCATCTGGATCTGGAAAAAGCCGCGGCCTTCGATGGCCACGTCGAGCGCGTTGTCGGTCTGCGTGAGACCGCCCTGCGTGTAGATTTTTTCGGTGGCGACCACGCGCACACCGGTGCCGAGGTGCACGCCCGACGGCGCCTGCGTGTCCTGCGACGTTGACGCGCCGACCTGGCGCACGTTCTGGTACAGCAGGTCTTCGAACACGGCACGGCTCTTCTTGAAGCCGCTGGTGCTGACGTTGGCGAGGTTGTTGGACGTGACCGCGAGGCGCGTCTGTTGCGCGTCGAGTCCGGTCTTGGCAGCCCACAGTGCTGGATTCATTTGAATAACTCCTGGTTAACCGAGGCGCATGAGCTGCGCCGCGGCGGCGCCATTCTCTTCCGCCGTGCGGATCGCCTTCACTTGCATTTCGAAGTGCCGCGCCAGTTCGATCATGGTGACCATGGCATCGGCGGTGTTGACGTTGCTCGACTCGAGGGTGCCCGAGCCCAACTGCACGCTGGGATCCGAAGGTGCATCGGTGCCGTCCTTCAGCCGGAACAGACCGTCGTCGCCCCGAACCAGCGCTTCGTCGGCAGGTTTGACCAGCTTGACGCGCTCGACAGTCGAGATGGTGTCGGGTGTCTGGCCCTGCGCCACGATAGAGATCGATCCGTCGCGGGCGAAGAAGATAGATGTATATGGAGGTACGGTGATGGGGCCGCCATCGCCGAGCACCGGAAGTCCGGTGCCGGTAGTCAGCTGACCGTTCGCGTCGACCTGAAGGTCACCGGCGCGGGTGTATGCTTCGCGGCCGTCCGGACCTTGCACGGCGATCCAGCCTTGCCCGTTGATCGCGACGTCGAGATCGCGTCCGGTAGAAAGCAACGCGCCCGACTGGTTGTCCCAGCCGACGGATGCGTTGGTGGCGTAGACGCGCGAGGCGTAGCCGGAACCATCGACCGCACGGCTCTGGAATGCAGCCAGGTCGGCACGAAAACCGGTGGTGCTCGCGTTGGCGATGTTGTGGTTGTTGACGGCCTGTGCGCGCAGGGTTTCCTTCGCGCCGGTCATCGCCACATAGAGCATGCGATCCATATCTGACTACCTGTCGCGCCTAGCGCATGTTGATGATGGTTTGGGTGATCGAATCGGCGGTGGAGATCATCTGAGCGTTGGCCTGGAAGTTGCGCTGCGCGGTGATCATGTTCACGAGCTGCTCGGTGACGTCGACGTTCGCGCCCTCGAGCGCGCCGGACTGCAAGAGACCGAAGCCGGAGTTGCCGGCCTGGCCGCGCAGCGCCTGGCCCGAGGCGAATGTTTCGGCCCACTGGGTGTTACCGAGCTGCTGCAAACCCTGCACGTTGGCGAAATTGGCCATGGCGATCTGGCCGAGCGGCTGCGAGAGCCCGTTGGTGAACCGTGCCTGCACGATGCCCGTTTCGCTGATGTCGATACCGATGAGGCGGCCCGTGGTGTAACCGTCCTGCGAGACCGAGTTCACCGCGAAGTTGCTGCCGTATTGCGTGGACTGACCCATGTCCACGGTCACTGTCATGTCGGCCGCGCCCGTGCTCGGCGTATAGGCGGGGAACGGCAGCAAGCCGCCGACCGGCGCCGTGAGCAGGCCGGTGTCGGAATACTGCAGCGTCTGCGCACCGCCGACCGAAGCGCCGTCGATGTACAGGCGGGTGGTCCACTGGTTGGGCACCGCGGTCTTTTCAAAGTACAGCGTGCCGGTATGCGTCGCGCCCAGCGAATCGAACAACGTGAGCGACGTCGCCTGGTTGAAGGTGTTCGGATCGGACGGGTCGAACGGCGCCACCGCGGGCGGACTCGCATTCGCGGGCAGATTCAGCAGGTACTCGACGTCGGCCGTGGCCGCAGGCGGAGAATCCGTCGTCTGCAGGCGCAGGTCGCCGAGTCCACCGGTGTTGAAGCCGCCACCTGTCAGCGGTGGATAGGCCTGGAGGCGCTGCTGCTGAGAGTTCACGACAAAGCCGTCGCGATCGAGCTGATAGGAACCCGCGCGCGTGTATGCCAGCGCGCCGCCGTCGGAGACGATGAACATGCCCGGCCCGCTGACCGCGAGGTCGAGGTTCGAGTCGGTGAACTCGACGTTGCCCTGCGCGAACTGCTGCGCGACAGCCGCGACCCGCACGCCGTTGCCGGTGGCATTGCTCGACACACCCTGCAGCGAGACGGCGAACAAGTCCGCGAACTCGGCACGCGAGCCCTTGAAGCCGTTGGTGGACGTGTTGGCGATATTGTTCGCCGTGACGCCGAGATCGGACTGGGCAGCGTTCAGGCCCGAGAGGGCAATACGAAATGGCATGGAGGGACTCCTGTGAATTCTTTTCGGTTACAGCACGCGCTCGACATCACCCATGGCGATTTCGCCCAGTGTGTCGGTGTCGAGCGTGAGCGCGCCGGTGGCCGGATCGAGCGCAACGCTCGAAACCTGGGCCGCGACGCTGGTGTTGAGGGAAATGTTCTTCTCGCCCACTTTGGCGATGACTTCGATCTTGTAGGCGCCGGAAGGCGCGGTGCCGCCGCTGTCGGTGCTGCCGTCCCAGCTGAAGCCGCGCAGGCCCGCGCGCGAATCGAGCGCCTGCGTCTTGACCAGCGCGCCCGCTGAATCGCGCACTACCAGCTGAACGCTCGACGCGCCCGTGGGCACGTCCACGGCGCCCTGCGTGGGAATGGCTTCCGCGTCATCTTCCGGAACGTATCGATATATCTGGTTGCCTTCGGCGATGACTGTGCGGCCGATGAGCGATGCGCCATCGAGCACCTGGTTGCCGCGCAGCGAATCCGTCAGCGCGCTGATGTTCTTGTTGATGTCCGAGAGGCCGGCCACCGAACTGAACTGAGCGAGCTGACCGACGTACTGCGACGGATCCATCGGCTTGAACGGATCCTGGTGTTTGAGCTGCGTGATCATGAGCGTCAGGAAGTCGTCCTGGTTGAGCTCGGTTTTCTTCGCATTGGCCGCATTGGCGGCCGCGGCCGCGGCGACTTCTTCGGGCGAACGCTGGCGAACCATGGCGCCGTTGATGATGTCCATGTCTAACATGATGATCAGCCTTGTCCGAGCCGCAGCGTGGCCAGCAGCAGTTCTTTGGAGGTGTTCATGACTTCGACGTTGTTCTGGTACGAACGCGAGGCGGAGATCATGTTGACCATCTCTTCCACCACGTTGACGGCCGGCGCATACACGTAACCGCTGGTGTCGGCCAGCGGATTGCCGGGTTCGTAACGCTGACTGGCGGGCGCGGTGGATTCGTAAATGCCGCTGACGCGCACCGCGGGCTGCGTTTGGGACGCGCCGGGTGTCGCCAGCTGCGCGCGCACCGCTTCGAATATCGGGTGGCGCGGCTTGTAGACGCCCGCGGCGGTGCCGCTGACGCTGTCGGCGTTGGCGAGATTGCTGGCAGTGGTGTTCAGCCGCACGGATTGCGCGGCCATTCCGGAGCCGGCGATGTCGAATGATTTGAAGGATGACATGAGGCGATCCTTGACTAGCTACCGAGGATTGCGGTGAGCAATCCCCTGAATTTGGCGTTGAGGAAGGTGAGCGTGGCCTGGTAGCGCACGGCGTTCTCGGCGAACGAGGCCTGCTCGATCTGCGCGTCGACGGTGTTGCCATCGAGCGCCGGTGCGAGCGGTGTGCGGTACTTGAGATCCGGATTCGTGGCGGCGTTGGCCGACGCGGCGCCGCCGATGTGCCCGGCTTGCGTGGTGGCAAGCGTAGTGCCTACTGTCTTGTCACCCGCAGCGCGTGCCATGGCCTGCCGGAAGTCGATGTCACGAGCCTGGTACCCGGGCGTGTCGGCATTGGCCAGATTAGTGGCGATCAGTTCGCCGCGGCGCGCACGCACATCGAGTGCGGTGGCATGCACACCAATGTACTGGTCCAGTTTCAGGGGCATCGCTTGATCCTCGTGTCGGCCATGCGTCATGGCGGGTGACAGGCAAGGAGCAAAGCAAGTGACGTGCCACGAGGCCTTTTGGCGCAAGCAGCGGCGTTTCAATCGGAAGGGAGGGAAAGTTCCGCGACGCAGCTCACGTGGCCGTGGCGGCGGATTGCCGCGTTGCGGCCAGGAACTGCAGGCATGAGCCGCGTCTTCGTCGCAATCCCGTAACGGCCGCGCAATTCTTTTCTTTAGGGCCCGCCCGCGTGGCACGTCGATTGCTAACTACACTGCATGTCAGTCAATCCGTTGACCCTTTCGCGCGGACTCGTTCTCCTGTTGCTCGGCTTGACGGCCCAGGCGAACTCGCAACCGGCCGCCCCCCAGTCGCTGCCTGCCGTACGCCTTGCTGCCGAATCGGCTTTGCGCCGCGAACTCGATCCGGCCGTGACCGGTGTGACGTTCAAGGCCGCAGAGCTCGACCCGCGCCTGCGGGTTGCGGCCTGCACCTCTGCGCTCGTGGTCAGCGGCAAGTTGCCACGTGGCACCCAGGCCCGTGTGCTGGTGCGCGTGGCCTGCAACAGCAACGCGTATTGGACGCTCAATGTGCCGGTGGAGATCCATCGCAAAACGGATGTACTGGTGATGCGGCGCGCCGTTGGGCGCGGCGAACTCATCCGTGCCGATGACGTGCTGGTGCAATCCCGGGTGCTTCCCGGACTTACCTCACCTTACATATCGCGGACTGCGGATCTGGCCAGCCGGCTGACCCGCCGGCCGATCCCGGAAGGCACCGCCCTCACTGCGGACGCGCTCGATGCCGCACTCCTTATACATAGGGGCCAGAACGTGGTCCTGACCGCCCGGGCCGGGGGCTTCGAAGTCCGGGCGCCGGGGGTGGCCATGGCAGACGCCGCCGCCGAACAGCGAGTTCGGGTTCGCAACCTCAATTCGCTAAAGATTGTCGAGGGTGTGGCCGACACTGCGGGTGTGGTTCGGGTAAATCCGTGAACCGGCGACGGAAGCGCCAATTTTTCGTCGGAGGGCCTAAAGTTTCAAAATCAAAGGCCGTTAAGAGGCTCGTAGATACCCCTTGGAGAATGGGCGATGGCGAACAAGATCAGTGGAATTGACGGACGTCCGGTGCAGGTCGGTGGCGGAGCCCCCGTTTCCCGCGTGCGCGACGCCACTTCGGAAGGCCGCAAGACCGAAACCACCGGTACTCCTTCGAACGTCGACGTCTCCGATACCGCGCGCACCCTCGCCGCTCTCGAAAGCCACATCGGCAACCTGCCGGTGGTGAACGAGAGCAGGGTCGATGCCGTGCGCCGCGCGGTGGACGATGGCCGCTATCACGTCGATCCGCAGCGCGTTGCTGACAAGATGCTGCGTTTCGAAGTCGACCTGCTCGCCACGATTCCCGCCCACAAGTAGTCCCGGAGCGTAAATTCTCGTGGATGCGGCCCTGACTCGTGACACCCTCGGGCGACTGCTCGATGAGGAAAACGGCAGCCTGAGCGAATTCGCCAGCCTGCTGGACAAGGAACACGGCGCCCTTCGCGGCCGTGACATCGACGCCCTGGAAGCGCTGGCCGACGCGCGCCAGGCCAGCGTCATCAAGCTTCTGAAGATCGAAGAAGAGCGTCGCAGCCTGTGCAGCATGCTCGGCTACGAAACCGATTTGGGCGGTCTCGCCAAGCTGCTCGCCTGGTGCGACCCGGCGCGCACACTCTCCGCACGTTACGAGGAATGCGCCACCCGGGCCCGCGATTGCCGCGACCTCAACAATCGCAATGGCGTCCTGGTCGGAGCCCAGATCAAGCGTGTCGAAGGCTTGCTCGGCGCCATGACCGGCACCTCGGCCGAGCCCCGCGCCTACGGCCCGCGCGGCCAGTCGAATCCCTACGCCTCGGCTGGCCAGGTCCTGTCCGCCGAAGCCTGAAGACTTTCGTCGGTCGCACGACGACCTTCCCCTGAAACGCGCCGCTGGCGCGTTTTTTTCGCGCGCGTATCCTGCGCTAACTACCTATTTTTTCATGTTCCACGTGGAGCATATTCTCCCCGTTTACCTAATGCACGGGCTAACAACAATACATAAGTGACGGGGTTCTAATAATTGCCGTGCACCCGCGAAGTCGGTCACATTCGGCGGCTCAATTCGGCCGCATTGCCGCCGTAAACCCTTTCAGGGTGCTGATGCATTACGCGGAAGCACCAACGTCTCGCTGGCGGCAGCTCGCGGGTCCGTGCAACCGACCGACGGTACTCCTCTCTCGCAAGTGCTCGTGTGCTGCCGCTGGCCCCAAACAAATATAAGGGAACGTTCGACGATGCAAACGATGAAGCTCAGCGCGATCCAGCTGCCCGGCAATGCGGTGTAGCGAATGGCCACGCGCAATCTCCTCGTTCTGGTCGGTTTGACTGCCCTTACCGCCTGTGGCGGCGGTGGCGGATCGGCGGGCACTTCCGCGCCGGCATCTTCGACGCAGCCCGCAGCTGTTGCCCCGCCCGTAGCCACGGTGCCGTCAACGTCCGCGGCCGACCTTTCTTTGGCCACCCGTCTCTACAAGGGTGATGAACGCACGCCGGCCGGCTTCGATGTGGAAACCCGCCCCTCGAGCGTCAGCGGCACGCTGTCGACGCGCCACCTCAAGAACACCGATCTCGCCACGGGCCCCCAGGCCGCGGGCTCGACTTACGAGATCTGCACCAACGACATGGCACAGGCCATCGACTGGTCCGAGCGCCTGTCCACCTGGCAGGGTCAGTATTCGGATCTCGTCGAAGTGCGCAGTGATACACACGTGTTCGAAGTCGTCCGCGTACCGCGCGCCGACGTGACCGCGATGGTGCGACATCGAGTGTTCCGCTGCGATTACATCGATCGCTCGAACACCGATCTTCGCGCCGATGCCGGCGCCGCCGGCGCCATGAATCAGCGTCCGCTGACCGCCGATGAGCTCGAGAAGCTGGCCGAATACCTGTGGCAGTTCACGATGTTCAACAACTCCGACTATGCCGTCGAGAGCAGCACCCGATCCGCGAGCGGCAACACGCTCAGCCAGTCGATTCGCATGGGTCAGCTCGTGCGTGGCGTCGACGGCGCCTGCGACACCGTGCAGCTCGTCGACTGGACGCACACCATGAATGCTGTTGATGGCTCACTGACGCGCTCGCTGTCGAACGTGCGCACCTTCCAGGTGAAGAGCGCATCTTCGGTCGCGCAGAGCTGCGCGGGCTGATTCTCAGCCGTCCACTTGCTGTTCGAGTTGCAAGCGCAACTCGGGTGGTAGTTTGAGCCGCGCGGCGAGCGCATCGAGATAGGCCCGTTCCGCCGGCACATCCGGATTGATTGCCATGCGCGACGCCAGGTAAACCTCGGCGCCTTGCTCCGGTGTCGCCACGGCGCCCGCGATGGAACCCAGGTCCACCGGCTGCGAAAGCAGATCGAAGACGAACGCCTTGGCTTCGGAATCCAGACCCAACCTCTCCACTTCGGCGAACAACCGCTGATGCTCATCGGCATCGACGTGCCCGTCAGCCTTGGCCGCGCCGATCATCGCGCGCACGAGCACGAGCTGGAATGGGCTGCCGTCTGCCGCCGGCTGCGCATGGGGAAGCGCGTCGGGGCTCAAGGAAGCGAACTGCGCCGGGCTGAGACTGGGCCCCGCGCCCTTTTGCTGTTGATATTTCTGGTAGGCCTGCAGCGCGAGCGCGCCGATGACCGCCGCACCTCCGTAGCCGAGCGCACCACCCGCCATATTCTTCAGTCCCTTGCCGCCGAGGAGCAGTCCCAGCAGGCCGCCGGCCGCAGCGCCGCGCACGAAGCCGCCACTGCCGCTTTGCTGATCGAGCCGGTCTTTGATTCCCTTGCCGGCGCTGCGCATTCCGCCCGCGTTGAATCCACCTGTGCCAGAGCCGCCGAGGAATTGGTCCAGCAGGGATTTCGGATCGAACATGTGGTTAGAGATCCTTCGCCAGTTTCTTGAGATAGGTCTTGAACGGTGTGGCCAGCTCGGGATGCGCCAGCGCGTATTCCACATTGGCCTGCAGATAGCCGAGCTTGCTGCCGCAGTCGAATCGTTTGCCCGCGAAACGATAGGCGTACACGGCTTCGTCGTTCATGAGACGCGCGATGCCGTCGGTGAGCTGGATTTCTCCGCCCGCGCCCTGCCCGATGCGCTCGAGGTGCGTGAAAATGCGCGGCGTGAGCAGGTATCGGCCAACCACTGCCAGGTTCGACGGCGCCACCGAAGGCTTGGGTTTTTCCACGATCTTTTCCACGCGCAGCAGATCTGCACGGCGCGAACCCGTTTTGACGATTCCGTATTTGTCGGTCTGGGAATGCGGCACGGTCTGCACGGCAATGATGCTGCCGTTGTCGTAGCGATTGCTCATCTGCTTGAGGCAGGCTTCTTCCGCGTCGATGAGGTCGTCAGCCAGGTGCACGAAGAACGGCGCATCGCCCACGGCGGGTTTGGCGCAGAGCACCGCGTGGCCTAATCCCAACGGTGCAGCCTGACGTATGTAGATGCACGAGGCATATGACGGCAGCACGCTCTTGAGCATCTTGAGAAGTTCGCTCTTGCCTTGCTTGAGCAGCAGATTTTCGAGCTCGCCGTCGGAATCGAAGTGATCTTCGATGGCGCGCTTGGACGAGCCCGTGATGAACACCAGGCGCCGGGCGCCGGCCGCCAGGGCCTCTTCCACTGCATATTGAATGAGTGGTTTGTCGACGATAGGCAGCATTTCCTTGGGACTGGCTTTGGTGGCCGGAAGGAAGCGGGTTCCTCGTCCGGCAACAGGAAACACGGCGACATCGACGCGGCTTTTCTTCGCGGGACGTTTCTCGACAGGGGGCATATTGGCTCCGGCCCAAATTGGGGGCCGAAACCATACCACGACGCGATTTTTCGCTCTGCAGGCCGCTAACCCGGGCGCGCGAGAGTCTGCGCGAATTCACGACTCTCGCGGCCGCGGTTGCCACCCGAAGTGTTATGAGGCGGGCTTTGCCGGCTTGGCGGCGGGCTGTCCGGCGGGCGCCGCGCCTGCGGTCTTGTCCGCGCCGAGCTTGATATCGGAGCGGTTCTTGTCGATGAGCTTCTGCGTGATGCCCTCGACCATGGCTAGCTGATCGACGGTCTTGAAAGGACCATTCTTTTCGCGGTAGCTCACGATGGCCTTGGCCTTGGCGGGCCCGACGCCGTTCAGCGCCTTGGCGAGCGCGGTAGCATCGGCCGTGTTGATGTTGACGGGTTCGGCGTGCACGTATTGCGTGAGCAGCAACGTGGCGGCGAGCGTGGGAATGAACTGCTTGAGTAAAGACATTTGGCCTCCTTGCCGTGTGCCCGGCTGTGCCGGGTGCGAAGGAGACTAACAACGTTGCGGCGGCCGGTCGCAGCCGCCAATTTAGTCAAATACCGCGATTTTGCGTACTGCGCAGGGAGTCCCAGTTGCGGCAGCTCGGGCAGCGCCAATGCCAGGTGACACTGGCGACGCCGCACTCCTCGCAGCGGAACCGCGGCGGCTCGGGGGGTACCGCCTCATCCGTTGGCGGGTTCGCATTCAGGCGCTCGTTGAGCGCGGCAACTTGCGACTGCAGAACCTGGCGGGCTTCGGGCTCGAACGCGACGCGCATGGCGCGCGAGGTGCCGAGGGCGGTGACGTAGAGATCGAGCGCCTTGCTCTCTTCCCCGGTGGCCGCGGCGATACGTGCGGCGAGCAGCGCCGCGCGCGCCGAATTCGGCGCATGAACGCGGGCGGCCGCCACCTGCGCGCTCGCTTCGGCAAAGTCCGCCGCGGCCAGCGCAGACTCGCCGAGTTCGCAGCAATAGTGCGCGGCGACCACGGCCAGCTCACGCTGCTTTTCGGCGGGAAGCTCGCGCCAGAGATCCAGTGCCGCGCGCCATTCCCGCTGCTGCTCGTAAACCCAGGCCAGCCGTTCGAGCACCGCCGGGCGGTAACGCGTGGACGTCAGCAGGCTGCGCAACTTTTCCTCGGCGCGGTCCATGAGGCCGGCGCTCAGGTAATCGAGGCCGAGTGCAAAACTGGCCTGCTCGCGTATCGTGAGTTCATTGTGTGAGGCAAGGCCCAAGTGGATGGCGATGGCGCGATCCACTTCGCCGCGCCGGCGCATGAGGCTGCCGAGCGCGAACTGGATCTCGGCATCGTCCGACTTGGTGGCGAGGCGCGTGAACACTTCCGTAGCGCGGTCGAAACGATCGTTGACCAGATGATCGAGTCCCGCGAAATAGTCACCGTCGCGGCGCAGCCGGCGGCCACGCGCCGAGCGACGCCCGAGCGCGAATGCCGCCGCCCCGACGAGCAGGAAACACAGGAGAAGTACTTCGGGGCCGATGCCGCGCAGGCGCATGCGTGGACGTTAGCAGAAATGGGGACATTCCCCATTTGCTAGCAAAAGGGGACGGGGCTCGTCGGAGAACGATTGAGAAATCCATGGCCATACAGGCAATGAGGTTTGCTTTTCGCCGGGCCCTTCGAGCGGAGGGGCATCCCGGGTTTTGGGCATGCCGCGCAGCGCGAAGACATGTTGATGTGGGTGAGAGGAGA
>DASTTJ010000234.1:0-5865 GCA_035760205.1 Steroidobacteraceae bacterium
CGTTGGTTGTCCCTTGATGACGGCGATGCGCGAATGCCCCTGTGCGATGTGGTGCATGGTCATTTCACGCGCCGCGTGGAAGTCGTCAATGCGCACGCACGAGACGTCCTCCCGTGCCTGGCCGGTAGCTAGGGCCACGACCGGCACGCCCTCGGCTGCGAAAGCGGCGGCGATCGCCTTCGATTCACACAGCGGCGGCGGCAGCAACACGCCGGCGATGCCTTCAGAGAGGCGCTGCGCAGCGGCTTTTTCGGCGGCTGGCTTGAGGTCATCCCAGCGATCGAGCACCAGCTGCGACGCCGAACGATGAGAGCCGTCGAGCGCGCCGACCAGCATTTCGCTGAGATATGACGCGCTGGGATTCGAATAGATGAGGGCGATGCGCGTGTCGCGCGCGCCGGCGAGCACGCGCGCTGCGGGGTTTGGTCGATAGTTGAGAGCACGAACCGCTTCAAGGACGGTTTCACGCGTCGAATCCCGCACGTTGCTTTCGCCGTTGATGACGCGTGACACGGTCATCGGCGAAACGCTCGCGTGACGCGCGACTTCGTGAATGGTTACGGCGCTGCCTTTACGCCGACTGGTTCGTTCACCGAGGCGCGGCGTACCGTCTTTACTGCGATCACCTGTCTCGCTCAATCGTCCACCCGGCTACTGGCGTAAGGCTTGCGTTAACGTTAACAATAGATTCAACGCACTATCAAAGTCCAATGCCGCGATGAAGTTACTCACTGCCGTTGCCTGTCTTGCCCTCGTCGCCTCTTCGCTGCCGTCAGCCGCTGAAGACGGATATGACTTATGGCTACGCTATCGCGCGGTCGACGCCTCGGCTTACAGCTCACTCGATACTTCGGTGCAGGCGCTGGTCAAGGGAACCGGTTCGCCCACCCTGGACGCCGCAGGCGTCGAGCTGCAGCGCGGGCTTTCGAATCTGACCGGCCGGCGCATCCCGCTGGTCAGCAGCGTCGGCAAGGCTGGCGCCGTGGTGTTCGGCACTCCTCGCAGTTCGACGCTGATCGCCGCACTTGCACTGTCGCTCGAGCGCACGGGGCGCGACGGCTACGTGATTCGCGGCGTGACCATCAATCAACAGCCCGCCATCGTCATCGCCGCGAATTCCGATGTCGGTGTGTTGTACGGAGCGTTTCACTTCCTTCGGCTCATCCAGACGCGACAGCCCCTGACGGCACTCGACATCGTCTCGCAGCCCCGCACACAGATTCGCGTCCTCAACCACTGGGACAATCTCGATGGGCACGTCGAGCGCGGTTACGCAGGTCAGTCGATTTGGGACTGGCACAAGCTGCCGGCTTACCTCGATCCGCGCTACACCGACTACGCGCGCGCCTGCGCGTCAATCGGCATCAACGGCGCGGTCCTCACCAACGTGAATGCCAATGCCACCAGTCTTTCACCGGCGTACCTGAAAAAGGCCGCGGCTCTGGCGGGCGTGTTTAGACCCTATGGCGTGCGCGTGTACCTCACGGCGCGCTTCAGTGCGCCGATCGAACTCGGCGGCTTGAAAACCGCCGATCCGCTCGACCCGCAGGTGCGCGCCTGGTGGAAGGCGAAAGCGGACGAGGTATATGTCCACATCCCGGACTTCGGTGGATTCCTGGTCAAGGCGAATTCCGAGGGACAGCCTGGGCCGCAGGACTACAAGCGTACACACGCCGATGGCGCCAACATGCTGGCCGAGGCCGTGGCTCCGCATGGTGGCGTGGTGATCTGGCGCGCGTTCGTTTACTCCAACGAAACGCCCGTCGACCGCGCCAAGCAGGCCTACAACGAGTTCGTGCCGCTCGACGGCAAGTTCGCCGACAACGTGCTGGTGCAGGTCAAGAATGGCGCCATCGATTTCCAGCCACGCGAGCCCTTTCATCCGCTATTTGGCGCCATGCCGAAGACGCCGCTCGTGATGGAGTTCCAGATCACCAAGGAGTATCTCGGGTTCGCCACGCACCTAACGTATCTCGGCACGCTGTTCGAAGAAGCGCTGGATTCGGACACCATGATCAAAGGCAAAGGATCGACGGTGGCGAAGGTCGTCGACGGTCAACTACACGCCTACCAACGAACCGGCATGGCTGGCGTGTCGAACATCGGCGCAGATCGCAATTGGACCGGATCGCATTTCGACCAGGCCAACTGGTACGCCTTCGGGCGCCTTGCCTGGAATCCGGGCCTTTCCGCGCAAGCCATCGCGCAGGAATGGGTGCGCATGACATTCAGCAACGAACCGGCATTCATCGAACCGGTGGTCGCGATGATGATGGGTTCGCGTGAAGCCGTGGTCGATTACATGATGCCGCTCGGCCTGCATCATCTTTTCGACACCGGCCATCACTATGGTCCGGGGCCGTGGGTCGACAACCTGAGTCGCGCAGACTGGAACCCCACCTACTATCACCGCGCGGACGCGAACGGAGTCGGCTTCGATCGTGGGCCCACGGGCAGCGATGCCACGTCGCAGTATTCGGCCAAGGTCGCCGCCGTTTTTGCCGACCGGCGCAAGGTGCCGGAACAATTCCTTCTGTGGTTTCACCATGTTCCCTGGGACTACAAGGTGTCCTCGGGTCGCATCCTGTGGGACGAACTGGTCTACCGCTATACCCATGGCGTCGAAGTAGTTAGCCAGATGCGCCGTACCTGGGCAGGGCTCGAACGGTACGTCGACGCCGGACGATTCGCGCAGGTGTCGGCGTTTCTTGCCATACAGGAACAGGAAGCACAGTGGTGGCGCGACGCCTGCATCGCGTATTTCCAGACTTTTTCGAAACGGCCACTGCCCGCGGGATTTGCGCCGCCGCAGCACCCGCTCGAGTACTACCAGCGACTCACGTTTCCATACGCACCCGGTCGCTGATCGGGTAAGCAAGGGGATGTAATGCGCACAGTTCTGCTGGCTTGCGGAGTCCTGGCCATGGCCGCCACGGCGCTCGCGACAACTCCGTTGCCGCTCGAACTCACCGCCGAGCAGGACCACCAGATGATGATGGAGCGCCTCGGAATCACGTCTATCCGCCAGGGTGCCAATGGCCGCGACCCCAAGGCGCCGAACGCAGCCAACTATGATGAATCGAAAGGCAATCCCTATCCGGACCTGCCCGATGCGCTGAAGCTCGACAATGGCAATCCTGTCAGGACTGCGAAGCAATGGTGGAGCACGCGGCGGCCGCAGATACTCGAGCATTTCGATCGCGAGGTGTACGGGCGGCAGCCGTTGCACTTGCCGGACGTGAGTTGGACGATCGCGGAGACCAAAAACGAGACCATCGGCGAAACGGCGGTAGTCACGCGCAAACTGCTCGGCCATGTCGACAATTCGGGCTACCCGCAGATCAACGTCGACATCGAGCTGTATCTAACTACACCGGTGGGCGCGAGGGGCGTGCCGGTCGTCGTCGAGTTTTTTCCGCCGGAGTGGGCGGCCCGGATCCCGCCGCAGCCGTCGCCCACCTGGCAGGAGCAGGTGATCGCGCGCGGCTGGGCCTACGCGATTCTTTCGCCGACCAGCATCCAGGCCGACAGTGGCGCCGGCCTGACACGCGGCATCATTGGTCTGATGAACAAGGGGCAGACGCGCAAGCCGGACGACTGGGGCGCGCTGCGCGCCTGGGCATGGGGTGCATCGCGCGCGCTCGACTATCTGGCTACGGATCCGGCGGTGGATGCGAAGCGCGCAGTCATCGAGGGAGTCTCGCGGTACGGCAAGGCGTCGCTGGTGACTATGGCATACGAGCCTCGTTTCGCCATCGGCTTCATCGGGTCGTCGGGCATGGGCGGAGCGGCGCTGCATCGCCGGCGAATCGGGGAGTTGCTCGAGAACGTCGCGGGCAGCGGCGAATACCACTGGATGGCGGGCAACTACATCAAGTACGCGGGACCGCTGACCGCGAAGGATCTGCCTGTCGATGCGCACGAGTTGATCGCGCTCGCCGCTCCACGCCCTTTGTTCATCGGCGCAGGCAGTCCGGACAAGGGTGACGCCTGGGTCGATCCGCGCGGAATGTTCATGGCCACCGTGGCAGCGAGCCCGGTATATCGGTTGTTAGGCAAGCGTGCGCTCGAGACGGCAGAGTTTCCGCCCATCGAGACGCCGCTGACCGCGGGAGAGCTCGCCTACCGCCAGCACGCCGGCGGGCACACCTCGTACCCGAACTGGCCGACGTTCCTTGATTTCACCGCGCGTTACTTCGAGAGGTAGTGCCGGGCACCAAAAGTCGTAGTTCGCGGTGCCGCACGATCGGTGATCAGGCGCGGTGAGGCGCGAACTACGACTTTTGGTGCCCGGCAATACCCGCTAGCTACCAGTCCCACATCGTGCCGTCTTCGAGACGCGCGATAGGCAACTGCTTCGGCGAGTACGGATACTTTGCGGCGAGCTTCTCGTCGATGGCCACGCCGTGACCCGCCGACTCGCCGCAGAACAGCCGCCCTTCCCTGAACGTGTAGTCGTGCGGAAACACTTCGTCGGTCTCGGGCGCGTGCTTCATGTATTCCTGGATGCCGAAGTTCGGAACCCAGGTGTCGAAGTGCAGGGCAGCGCCCATGCACACCGGTGAGAGGTCGGTAGCGCCGTGAAAACCGGTTCGCACACCGTGCAACGCCGCGAAGTCTGCGATTCGCCGCACGTGCGTGATGCCGCCGCCGTGCACGATGGTGGTGCGGATGTAGTCGATGAGCTGGTTCTCGATGAGGTGTTTGCAGTCCCAGATGGAATTGAACACTTCGCCGACTGCAAGCGGCGTCACCGAATGCTGGCGGATCAACTCGAAGGATTTCTGATTTTCGGCCGGAGTGGAATCTTCGAGCCAGAACAGACGATACGGCTCGAGATCACGCGCGAGCCTCGCCGCTTCTATGGGCGAGAGCCGGTGATGCACATCGTGCAGCAACTCGATGTCGGGACCGTGATCCTTGCGCAATCGTTCGAACAGTTTCGGAACCACCGCCAGATACTTCGGAGTTGCCCAGACGGTTTCCGCGGGCAGCTCGCTTTCGGCGGGCTCGTAAGCATTTTTCAGACTCGAGATGCCGTAAGCCTTCTTGATCCCGGGCACGCCGCACTGGGCGCGAACTGCCTTGTATCCCTGCGCTATGTACTTGCCGACTTCTTCGCTCGCCTCGTCGATGTCCTTGCCGTTTGCATGGCCATAGACAAGTGCACCTTCGCGCGACCGTCCGCCGAGCAACTGATATAGCGGCTGATTGGTCATCTTGCCGAGAATGTCCCACAACGCGACGTCAACCGCCGCGATTGCGGTCATGGTCACTGGGCCGCGGCGCCAGTACGCACCACGATAGAAAAACTGCCAGATGTCTTCGATGCGGCCCGCGTCGCGGCCGATGAGATTGGGGACCAGGTGGTCTTTTAGATATGACGCCACCGCGAGTTCACGCCCGTTCAGTGTTGCGTCGCCGATACCGGTAACACCCGAACGCGTAACAATTTTGAGCGTGACGAAGTTACGTGCCGGACAGGTGACGATCACTTCGGCGGCGACAATCTCGCGCTCACGAGCAGTTCCCAGGTTTGAATTATTCGCGCCCATAATGCTTACGCCCATTGCCCCTTCAAAAGATAAGAATTAGTGTCGCCCGCCGCGGCCGACATTTGGTCGGTCGTCAAACCGGGCCCGCATACTACCAATATGGACAAACTCAATCCTGATCGGCTTTTCCCCGCCGATCCGACCACGAGGGCGATCGCGCGGAATCTCTATCGGCTCGTCAAAGACCTGCCGATCATCAGCCCGCACGGTCACACCGATCCCAAATGGTTTGCGGACAACAGCCCGTTCGCCGATCCGGCGAGCCTGCTCCTGACGCCCGATCATTATGTGTTCCGCATGCTCTACAGCC